>JANPDA010000339.1:0-7135 GCA_031431235.1 Hyphomicrobiaceae bacterium | reverse complement strand
GCTGAAGGTGGGAGCATGGAACGTCGCTTGGCGGCCATTCTCGTTGCCGACGTGGTCGGCTTCAGCCGCCTGATGGAGGCGGATGAGGCGGGGACGCTGGCGGCGTTGCGTGAGCGGCGGACCATGATCCTCGAGCCGGTCGTCAAGGAGCATCGGGGGCGCATCGTCAAGCTGATGGGCGACGGCGCACTGATCGAGCACGCGAGCGCGGTCAATGCCGTCGCGGCGGCGATCGAGCTCCAGAAGCGCATGGCGGCCGCCAACGAGGGCGTGGCCGAGGAGCGCCGCATCGTGCTCCGAATCGGCATCAACCTCGGCGATGTGATCGGCGAAGGCTCCGACATCTACGGCGAAGGCGTCAACGTCGCGGCGCGACTCGAGACGCTGGCCGAGCCGGGCGGCATCTGCGTGTCGGGTAAGGTGTATCAGGAAGTGTCGGGCAAGACGTCGGCGCTGTTCGAGGACATGGGCGAGCAAAGCCTCAAGAACATCTCCGCACCCGTTCGAGCGTATCGATTGCGCCAGGGCATGCGGCCCGCTGCAGCGGCGCCCATCAGGAAGGAATCTACCAAGCCCGCCGTTGCGGTGCTGCCGTTCGACAACATGAGCGGAGATCCGGATCAGGAGTATTTTTCCGATGGCATCACCGAGGACATCATCACGGCGATCTCGCGCTTCCGCTCCCTGTTCGTGATCGCGCGGAACTCATCCTTCGCCTTCCGTGGCCAACAGCTGACCGTCCCCGAGATCGCAAAGCGCTTGGGCGTCGACTATGTGCTCGAAGGCAGCGTGCGGCGCGCCGGCAACCGCGTCCGCATTTCCGCGCAGCTCATCGAGGCGGCGAGCGGCAATCACGTCTGGTCGGAGCGGTATGATCGGTCGTTGGAGGATATCTTCGCGGTGCAGGAGGAAGTGGCGACGGTTATCGCGAGCACGCTGTCGGGGCAGGTGAGGGCTGACATAGCCAACCGTGCGACACGCAAGCATCCTGATAGCTTTCTTGTCTACGATTATGCCCTGCGCGGCATTCAACTCCAACAAAAATCGACACGCTATGATGCCGATGCCGGTCGCGTATTGCTCGAGAAGGCGATCGAGCTCGATCCAGGCTACGCGGAAGCGTATCCCTGGTTGGCTCTATGTCATCTCGCCTTATGGGGCTACGATTTGGACAAAGCCGCATTGGCAACAGCCACGGCGATTGCGCTGCGGGGAGTTGCGCTCGACGACAACAGCGCCATATGTCACATCATTGTCGCATACTGCGGCTTGTACAATAGAGAATTCCAGCTTTCGAGGTTTCATCACGAGAGAGCTTGCGCACTCAATCCGAACGATGCGTATGTGGCAACGCACATGGGATTGTTTCTTGCTTACACCGGACGCGCGGCCGAAAGCAGCATCTGGTTTGAGAATGGCTTGCGGCTAAACCCCTTTCCTCCGACCTGGTACGTCGCATTCGCGGGAAGAGCGGCCTATGTGGATCGCCGATACGCGGACGCCGCCAAAAGCCTCGATGCCCCAACGGAGTCCGTCAAGTCCTTGATGTATCTCGCCGCCGCCCTCGGCCAGCTCGGCCGCATCGCCGAGGCCCGCACCATCCTCGACGCATGTGCCCGCCTCAAACCCGCCATTCCCATCATCAAGTTCGCCGAAGCCGAGCCATTCCAGAACCCGGCCGACAATGGGCATCTGATCGACGGCCTCCGAAAGGCGGGACTCGAAGTCTGAGCACCGTACTTCCTTCCGTGACGCCAGTGCAGGCTGGCATCCATCAAGTAAGCTTGGCGCGCCGGCCGTGACGTGCAGCAGGCTTCGACTGACCTCAGGCTCCGTGGGTTCCGACCTTCGCCAGAATGACGGTGCCGACAAGACGTGGACGGGAAGCAAACATCGCAGGTTTCTCGCAATGACTCTCTGTGCTTTCGATTGGCGTTATCATCGTAACTCGGCGTCAATCGGTCGCGTGCAGCTTCAGACTGCGCACTGACTGATCAGGGTCAGGGCACGATGCAGTGGGTGGTCACACCGGCAAACCGGCTTTGCGATAGCCGTCGCGCCAAAGATCGCGATCCTCGGCGCGCTCATACATGCGAAGATGGGTGGCAATGAAAGCGGCGACGTCGAACGTCGGCGCACGTTCGATCTCGAATTGCCTGATGGCCGCAGCGGCTTCGGCCGACTGTCCCTGTTGCGCATGACAAGCGGCAACCTCCAACAACATGTGCGGAGGCGGCTGGCGCAACTGCTCGAACTCTTTGAGGGCCGCACTGTATTGGCGAGCGACGTAGTACGCATCGAATCTGGGCTCCCGCCCTGCATCGAACGACCGGGGGTCGAGACGCTGGGCGACTTGATGCCACTCGATAGCTGAGCGCGCATCGCCGCGATGGAGCGCCACGACACCGCGAATGCCAACAGCATGTCGGTCGTTCGGGTTCAGCGACATTGCCCGGATGGCATGCGTCTCGGCCCGGCTGTGCTCGCCCCACATCAGGTACACGAAAGCGGCGCTTTCATGTATCGTGGCATCTGCGTCGTCGAGTGCCAGCGCGCGTTCGGCATGGTGTCGCGCTCGCCTCAACTGCAGCTCGATCTGAAAGCCTGAATGAAAGACGGCGTAGGCGAGCTGATAGGCGATATTGGCGTGCGCACGTGCGAAATCGGGGTCGATCGCCAGGGCCTGCTCGAAGAAGGCAAGAGCTTCCGGATTGCCTGTGGCATCACCGTGATTGCTGTGCCACTCGCCGCGCAGGACCAGATCATACGACGTGAGCCCCGACACTGGCCGTCGGCGGCGCTGCTCGACCTGCGCCTCGTTGATCAGCCGGGGAATCGCCGCGACGATTGCTCGCGTCACCTCTTCCTGGACAGCGAATATGTCATCGAGCGAGCGGTCGTAGCGGTCAGCCCAAAGATGGGCGCCGGTGCCGGCTTCAAGGAGCTGTGCCGTGATACGCACGCGATCATTGGCCCGCCGAACGCTGCCCTCGACGACGTAGCGAACGCCAAGCTCGCGACCGACCCGGCGCACGTCGACCGACTTGCCCCGATATTGAAAGGAGGAGTTGCGAGCAATGACGAACAGAGAGCGAAATCGCGACAGCTCGGTGATGATGTCCTCAGTGATGCCGTCTGAGAAATAGTCCTGCTCGTGGTCGCCTGACATATTGGTGAAGGGCAGCACGGCGATGGATGGCTTGTCGTTGACGGGCGCGGTCGTGGCGACGGCAAGAATGGGCGTGCCTGTGACCCGATAGGCACGCACCGGTTGTGCAATGTTCTTCAGTGTCTGCGCGCCCAAATCATCGAAGCCGACCTTGATTCTCGTTCCGACATGGTCGTACGCGGCGCCGGAGACGATCACCCCACCGGGCTCGGCGATCGCTTCGAGCCGGGCGGCGATGTTGACCCCTTCTCCATAGAGATCGCTGCCCTCGACGATGACGTCGCCCAGATTGACACCGATGCGCAGCACGATCTGGCGATCCTCGGGCTGATCGTCGTTGATGGCAGCCATGCGTTCCTGAAGCGCGACCGCGCATTGGATTGCGTTGACGGCGCTACCGAATTCAACCAGCACGCCGTCCCCCATCACCTTGAAGACCCGGCCTTGATGCTTGGTGATCAGCGGCTCCAGCACCTCCTTGCGGCGCGACTTGAGCGCGACCAGCGTGCCGACCTCATCCAACTCCATCAACCGGCTGTAACCCACCACATCGGCGGCCAGTATTGCGACGAGGCGACGTCGCGTCCGTTCTTCGGCCATGGAATGCAGTGTCCTTCAACGAACTTTGACATTGTATTAGCGCCCTGCTGCTGAGATCATCCGGCTCATGACCGCAAAGGGACTTATGTCAAGGGCATCGCAGGTCCAAACGGGGCTGCGCAATTGTTCATGGCGATCGAGGTATGTCCTCCGGGCCAACTGCTGGCCCTGCCGGAGTGCTTGCTGCGTTCAGCTTGTGTCATACATCCATTCCAGCCTTGCGGAAGCCTTCCAGCCAGTGATCTCGATCCGACTGCCGCAAGCACATTCTCATCCAGTACGTGATGTGCGTCTTCAAGTCGTGACCGGGAGGACGGAGTTGCTCATATGACTCGACTGCTGCTGCCGCCTTTTCGAGTTGTCCATCCTGGGCGTAAGCAGCGGCCAGGGTAACATAGAGAAAGGCCGGGACGTTCTGATATACCTCGTGGGTCTCTATCACTTTCGCGTAGCTGCGAAGCATATAGTAACAATCGCAAAGAGTATCGAGCCGTTGATCATCAGGCGCGTACGGCTCAAGACGCTCGGACCTTGCAAAACATTCCAGAGCCTGCTCAGGTTCCCCGTTGTAGCTCAGGGCGCACCCGAGCACGTAGATCGCAAAGGGGTCATTCGGATTGAGGGACACCGCCCGTTCGGCGTGCTTTCTCGCCAGCCGATGATCGCCCGATATGTGGTACGTGAATGCCGCGCAACAATTGACGGTCGGGTTTGCCTCATCAAGCATGACTGCTTTCCGGGCATGTTCTCTGCCTCGCACCAATGTCGGCTCCGGCGGTAGCCCCAAGCTCAGGATCCCGAACACGGAGGTCATGCCCAGCCCGGCATGCGCAAGGGCATAGGTGGGATCTGCTTCGACCGCCTTCTCGTACCAATTCAGGGCAACCCCAAGGCCCTCGGCGAGATGCAGAAACGCCCATCGTCCCCGAAGTTCGGAGTCGTAGGCCGTGAGATTGTTCGGCGGCCTCCTTCGCAGATGCTCCACTGCCAGCCGTTCGAGCTGGCCGGGAATGGCAGCGCAGATCGCACGTGTCACCTCGTCCTGGACAGTAAAGATGTCACTCAGTTCGCGATCATAGCGCTCTGCCCACAAGTGGCTCCCGCTCGCGGCTTCGATCAGCTGTGCGGTAACGCGCAGCCGGTCGCCGGCTCTTCGGACACTGCCCTCAACGACGTATTGTGCTCCTAATTCGCGCCCGATCCGACGCACGTCCGTCGCCTTGTCGCGGTACTGAAACGAGGAATTGCGAGCAATGACGATTAGCGAGCGAAAGCGTGAAAGTTCTGTGATGATGTCTTCTGTGATGCCGTCAGAGAAGTATTGCTGCTCCGGATCTCCCGACATGTTGGTGAAGGGCAGCACGGCAATCGAAGGCTTATCGGGAAGTGCCGACCCCATTGATTGCGCGGGGAGAGGATCGGGCCTTGGTTTGGTCTGGGCGGGTAGGCCGACCTGGAGCGAATAAATCCGCATCGGCTCAGCGATATTCTTGAGTCTTGTCTCGCCAAGATCGCTGATCGGAAGATCCAGCCGGGATCGCACCTGCCGATAGGCATCCTCGGACAGACATATGGCGCCCGGCTGAGCGACCCCCTCGATCCGGGCGGCGACGTTGACGCCGTCACCCATCAGGTCGCCGTCACTCTCTACGACGACATCGCCCAAATGGATGCCGATACGGAGCTCGATGCGGCGCTCCGGGGGCAGACCGGCATTGCGCTCGACCATCGCACTCTGCACCTCGATGGCGCAGCGCACGGCATCGACGACGCTGCGGAACTCGACGATGGCACCATCGCCGGTTCGCTTGACAACCCGTCCATTGTGCACGGCGATCGTGGGGTCGATGAGATCGCTGCGCAGTGTCCTGAGCCGCGCCAGAGTGCGATCTTCATCGGCACCCGTGAGCCGGCTGAATCCGACAACGTCAGCTGCCAGGATCGCGGCAAGTTTTCTTTGCTCGGCCATCGTGGATTCTCTCCCCGACCTCCAAACTATCACGATCGCTTGCCGGTCGGGCAGCGGTTTTCACGGACCTTGCCAGAAATCGCAGATGGCCGGGCTCAACGGCAGGCGAAGCCAGGGTCGTCGGGTCATTCTCGTCGGGCTGCCACTGTTTGACGGGTGAAGCGCTCCGAAACCGAACGCGACGTCAACCGCTTAGGCATTGCCTGCACCGGCGTCGGTTTCAGATTGGCGCGATACCCCCAACTACGAACATGGTCAATCGGCGCTCGTGAAGATCGGCGCCAAGATCGTCAAACATGTGCATTGCCTCACTTTCCAAATGGCGAGGTCGCCATCTGACGTCATCTGTTCGCCGACATCCTGCGACTGATCACCGAGCTCCGTCCGCAACCACCACCAGCGCCGGCGTGAACAGGCCGGCACTATCCGCTCGAGCGAGAACCACGGGACAGGTGCGCCTTGGCGAGCACAAGGCCGCAGCTTCCGGCACGCGCCGCGCCAGTCTTGCCGGCATCCGGGACATCCGGCCGCTCACGACGGGATTCGGGATTCGGGCTTGCCAATGCGCCTCCATGGCATCAATCTTGGCCCGAAGAGCCGGTCGACTGGGGGATGTTGGCTGGATTTTGTCGGGACGAACGGTGCCGTTTGCGCCCCAAGTGGCAGGAGGCGAGCCGTATGCGAGGCAGGCACGACCTTGGTTGGTTCAACTGCCTGCCTCACGGTTCATGATCCGAGCGGTCGCAAGTGCGTGCGCAGGAGGACGAGATGACGGATGTCTCACTGATCGGCCTCGGCGCGATGGGCTCTGCTCTCGCTCGGGCATTCCTTGGGGCCGGACACAGTCTCTGCGTCTGGAATCGAACTGCCGCGAAGTCGGAGCCCTTGGCGACGCGTGGAGCAATGGTCGCCGGCTCTCTGGTTGACGCTGCGAAGTCGAGCTCCGTCATCGTCTTCTGCGTGGACAACTACGATGTGTCACGCCGCATCATTGGATACCCTGGGGTGCTGGATGCTTTGTCGGGGCGTACGCTCATCCAGCTCAGCACAGGCACTCCCTCCGAAGCGCGCGACTTCTCGGATTGGCTGACCGGACATGGCGTTCAGGTCCTCGACGGAGCGATCATGCCATATCCCGATGGCATCGGCGCCGAGGATGCTCAGATCCTGTTTGCGGGACCGGCGGCTCTCTACGAGCAACATAGGCCAGTCCTCGATTGCCTCGGCGGCGATCTGCGGCACGTTGGCGAAGAGATGGGCGCCGCGGCAGTTCTCGATATGGCGCTGCTGACGCACCAGCTGACGAACTACCTCGGCGTCTGGCATGGTGCGCGAGCTTGCGAGGCGGAGGGGGTCGGTGTCGATGTTTTCGCGTCGATGCTGCCGCAGCATGATCC
>JANPDA010000338.1:0-18941 GCA_031431235.1 Hyphomicrobiaceae bacterium | reverse complement strand
GGCTTGGGCGATCGCCTCCGGGCTGATGCCGGGGCCGGTATCGCTGACGACGATGGCCGTCTCGCCGGATTGGACCTGCTCGGCCGTCACGTCGACACGGCCGCCGGCCGGCGTCGACCTGATCGCATTGGAGATGAGATTGAGCACGATCTGTTTCACGCTGCGGGCATCGACATGAACTGGCCCGACTGCACTCGTTGGTCCCAGCGTGAGCGAGACGCTCGCCGCGAGCGCCTGCGGTGCCATTGCCGCGACAGCCTCGCCCGCAATCACCGCGAGGTCGTGCAGACCCACCTGCAGGTCGATGCGGCCCGCCCGGATCTTGGCGATGTCCAGCAGATCATCGACGAGGCTGAGGGCATGGCGCGCGCTCGACAGGATATCGTCCGCGTAGCCTCGATAGCGCTCGTGCCCGAGCGGCCCCAGGTGCTGCGCTCCCAACAGCTCGGCAAACCCGATCACCGAGGTCAAGGGCGTGCGCACCTCGTGGCTGAGCTTGGCGAGGAACGGCCAGACCGGCATCGGGCCGGGCGCCTCCAGCAGCAGCAGAATGCGGCGCTTGTCGCCGACCGCACCGGTGAGCGGGCTCAGCTGGACCTCCACCCGCATCGCGCATGCAAGCTCGACATTCGCCGGCAGCGGCGCCACAGGATTGGCGGCAGCGAGCAGGCGCGCCAGCTCGGGGGCAAGCGCACCGAGCCCCCCCCTCGCCTCCAGCTCTAGCAGGCTCGGCACACCGATCGCCTCCAGGAATTTCCGGCTGGCAGCGACGATGCAGCCGTCCTCGATCAGCGCAGCCGTCAAGGGCCTAGCTCGCTTGCCCCCGCACCGGCGGGAGCCTGAGGGAACATCAACATGGACATGGCACACAACATGATCCGGAAGCCGCCCGTCAGCAAGGGTTTCACGTCGATAGCAGGGTCCCACCAACCAGCACCGCAATCGCAGCAACCACGCCACCCACGAGGCTATGGCCGCGCACGGCATAGAATGCCAGCCCGGCCGCAAAGGCGAGCAGCCGGATCGACAGCGGCACATCGGCGAGCGCGCCTGAGGGATAGACGATGATGCGGCCGATCAGCGCCGCCACGATCGCCGTCGAGACCGCCCGGCACCAGCGGAACACCTCCCCGTCCACATCCAGGCCGCTGCCCAGCCAGATGCCGAGCCAGCGCCAGGGCTGGGTCATCAGGAAGCCTGCCACCAGGAGCGCCAGGTAGGTCTGGGGGCCGCCGCCCAACAGGCTCGCACTCATCTGGGGCTCCCGCGGCCGACGATATAGGCGAGCGTGCCGCCGACGAGGCCCATCAACAGCAGGTCGAATCCCGGAACTATCGCATGGAGCGCCGGACCCCCAAGCAGTCCGATGCCGAGCGCTACCAGGTCCATGCGCGAGCCCTTGGCTGCCGAGAGCAGCGACAACATGAAGTAGATCGGCATCAGATACATGAGAGCTGCCGCCACCAAGCCCGGCAGGCTGCCCGACGCGATGTGACCAAGGCCCGTCGTCAGGATTGCGACAGCCCAGAGCACCACGGCCGAGCCGAGGAAATAGGGCAGGCGCGCCTCCGCCGGTAGTCCCGGCAAGGTTCTCAAACCCTCGACCCAGAGCGTCACCGCAATCCAATGGGAGCCGAGATACTCGAACGAGCGCGGCAAACTCGAGCCGCGCAGGTACGGCGCGATCACCACGGCCATCGGCAACAGGCGGACTGCCGTCAGTGCGACACCTGCCGCCGCAACCGTCAGCGTCGCCCCTCGCGACAGCTCTTCGAGCAGCACCACCTGCCCCGGCAGCGCGAACACGGTCGCGGTGATGAACATGGCCTGCCCGAGCGATGCCCCAGCCGCACGGGCGAGCGCGCCGAACCCGGCCACCGCCGAAACCAGGATGAGACCCGGCAGGATCGGTGTCGCCCGCATCCCAGCGACAAAGGCCGTGCGAGCGCACACGCCCGCGAGCGGATGGGGCTCGGTCGGAGCGACGTCGATCTCTCGTGCCGGCAGCCCGTCTCCCAGCGGCTTGCTCAGGTCAATCCTCGTCGCGCTTCAGCGGTACGATCGGCACGGGGCTCGAGCCACGCGGGCGCGGCGGGGCCTCGTTGCTCGACGGGCCGGCCAACGCCTTCTGCTCGCCCGCACGGCGGCCGGGAATGGCGCGTGGCTTCCTGGGTTTGGCAACCGCTCGCGCCGGTTTGCTGGCGTCGGGAGCCGGCAGCTTCTTTGCGCCACCGTCCATCGGCTCGCCGAACTCGAAGCCGAGCACCTTCTCGCCGTCCTTCTCCTCCACGATCACGCGGACGCTGCCGCCCTTCTCGAGCCGGCCGAACAGCAGCTCGTCGGCGAGCGGCCGCTTGATGTGCTCCTGGATGACGCGAGCGAGCGGCCTTGCCCCGAACTTTTCGTCATAGCCCTTCTCGGCAAGCCAGCCGGCCGCCTCCTCGGTCAGCTCGATCGCAACGCCGCGGTCGGTCAGCTGGCCTTCGAGTGCATAGATGAACTTGTGCACGACCTGGCGGATCACCTCGGGGGGCAAATTGCCGAAGCTGATGGTGGCGTCGAGCCGGTTGCGGAACTCCGGGCTGAACATCTGGTTGATCGCGGCCATGTCCTCGCCCTCGCGCTTGGAGCGACCGAAGCCGATCGGGGGCTTCGCCAGATCGGCCGCGCCGGCATTCGTCGTCATGATCAGGACGATGTTGCGGAAGTCGATCTGCTTGCCGTTGTGGTCGGTCAGCTTGCCATGGTCCATCACCTGCAAGAGGATGTTGAAGACCTCCGGATGCGCCTTCTCGATCTCGTCCAGCAGCAGCACGCAATGGGGGTGCTGGTCGATGCCGTCGGTCAACAGGCCGCCTTGATCGAATCCGACATAGCCCGGGGGGGCGCCGATCAGGCGCGAGACGGTGTGGCGCTCCATGTACTCCGACATGTCGAAGCGCAGGAGCTTGATGCCGAGAACGTCGGCGAGCTGATTGGCCACCTCGGTCTTGCCGACGCCGGTCGGGCCCGCGAACAGGTAGCTGCCGATCGGCTTCTCGGGCTCGCGCAGCCCGGCGCGGGACAGCTTGAAAGCGGAAGCGAGCTGCGCGATTGCCTTGTCCTGACCGAACACGACCCGTTTCAGATCGCGTTCCAGGTTGGCGAGCATCTGGGTGTCGGACTTGGAGACCGACTTGGGTGGGATCCGCGCCATGGTGGCGACCGTCGCCTCGATCTCCTTGACGGTGATGGTTTTCTTGCGCTTGCCCTCGGGGAACAGCATCTGCGAGGCGCCCGTCTCGTCGATCACGTCGATCGCCTTGTCGGGAAGCTTGCGGTCGTTGATGTAGCGCGCCGAGAGCTCGACGGCCGCCTTCACCGCCTCGTTGGTATAGCGGAGCTTGTGGAACTCCTCGAAGTAGGGTTTGAGGCCGAGCAGGATCTCGGTCGCGTCCTCGATCGAGGGCTCGTTCACGTCGATCTTCTGGAAGCGGCGGACGAGCGCTCGGTCCTTCTCGAAGTGCTGACGGTATTCCTTGTAGGTGGTCGAGCCGATGCATCGGAGCAAGCCCGACTGCAGTGCCGGCTTCAGCAGGTTGGAGGCATCCATCGACCCACCCGAGGTGGCGCCGGCTCCGATCACGGTGTGGATCTCGTCGATGAAGAGAATCGCGCCGGGCGTCTGCTCGATCTCCTTCATCACAGCCTTCAGACGTTCCTCGAAGTCGCCGCGGTAGCGGGTGCCGGCCAGCAGCTGGCCCATGTCGAGCGAGAAGATGGTCGCCGTGCGCAGTACCTCGGGCACCTCGCCCTTGACGATCTTGCGCGCGAGGCCTTCCGCGATCGCGGTCTTGCCGACGCCGGGATCGCCGACATAGAGCGGGTTGTTCTTCTGGCGGCGGCACAGCACCTGGATGGTGCGATTGACCTCCTGCTCGCGGCCGATCAGCGGGTCGATCCGGCCGGTGCGGGCCTTCTGGTTCAAGTTCACGCAATAGGTCGAGAGTGCGTCGCCTCCGACCTTCTTGTCGTCGTCGGCCTCCCCGCTCGCCTGCTCGCTCTCGGCTCCGCGCACCGGGCGCGGCTCCGACATGCCCGGGCGCTTGGCTATGCCGTGGGAAATGTATTGCACCGCATCGAACCGCGACATCTTCTGCTCCTGCAGGAAGAAGGCGGCATGGCTCTCGCGCTCGGCGAACAAGGCAACGAGCACGTTGGCCCCGGTCACCTCGTCACGCCCCGACGATTGCACGTGGATCAGCGCGCGCTGGACCACTCGCTGGAAGCCGACCGTGGGCGTCGGCTCCGATTCACCGTCGAGCTCTGGATTGTTGACATCGTTGTCCAGATGCTCGGTCAGTCGGCGGCGGAGCTTGTCGAGATCGACATTGCATGCGCGCATCACGCCGGCCGCGTCGCGGTCGTCGATCAAGGCGAGCAGCAGGTGCTCGAGGGTTACGAACTCGTGATTGCGCTCCGACGCAAACTCGATTGCTTTGCGGATGGCCTGGTCGAGGCTCTGGGAAAGGGAAGGCACGGCCGCTCGCTACTCCTTTTCCATCGTGCACTGCAGCGGATGCTGGTGGGCACGCGCGAAATCCATCACCTGCGTCACTTTCGTCTCGGCAACCTCGAACGTGAAGAGGCCGCATACACCGACGCCCTTGTGGTGGACGTGCAGCATGATGCGTGTCGCCTCCTCGCGGCCCTTGCCGAAGAAGCGCTCCAGCACGAATACGACGAACTCCATGGGCGTGAAGTCATCGTTCAGAATGAGCACCTTATAGAGGCTCGGCCGTTGGGTCTTCGGTTTCGTCTTGGTGACGAGATCGGTCTTGGACCCACCGTTGCGGCCGTCCTTGTCCCGGTCGCGCTCCGCCATGGAAATGCGCATCGCCCAGCCCTGCTCTGCTGTTCGCTGTCCGATCCCGTCGGTACGCTCGGGGACCGTCGCACGAACTCCTTCGAAGCCCATACTACCGGTTCGTCGCCCGCCGCTCAACGGCTTCCGCGATCGACGTGAACGACATGGCCAAATGTGAGATTGGACGGCCTCTGCGGCGGCAACAGGGCGGCGGAGCGCAAAGCGGCGGCGTGCAACCTCGCCCCGGCAACGCCGCGCAATCCGCGCACCCAATGCAAAAGCCCGGCCACCAGGGCCGGGCTTGGAAACAATGCCGAGACGGTTCACGAATTGGGCCCGACCGCTTCAGCGGCCATTGCTGAAGGCGCGCTCGACCGGCTTCATCGCCTCGCGGGCGAACTCGGCATACAGGTTGCCGATCTTGGACCACTGGGCCATGTAGTCCTCGTAGGCGCGCTTGGCGAAGTCGGCCTGGATCTCCATCGCCTGCTCGATCGAGCGGGCCCCGGTCAGCTTCTCGATCGTCTGCGTGCCCTCCTCGAAGGAGCGCTTCGAGTAGTCGCCCATCTCGGCCGCGATCGTCTGCCAGCCCTTGTTCCACTCGGTGATGGTACGCATCCCGGCGTCGAGGTTCTGCTGGCTGAGCTTCTGCACATCGTCGAAATTCTTGATCATGGTCGCTGACATCCTCAACTGGCACTGATTCACAATGGGCCGGCTGGCAAACCGCCGAGAACTGGCCGGAGCACACTCACCGGGTAGGCCCGAAACGAGGCCGGACGACGGACTGGATAAAACATAGTGCGGCGCACCATTGCCCGTCAACGACTTGTCGCAGCGCAATACCCCCAATGTGCATAAGTCGCTCGGATCCATTGGCGCGCGCACCTCGAGCCGACGCGAGCTCTGCTTAACCAATTGCTAACGGGCAATGCCCAAGAGTAGTGCCGGGCTGGCGCCTTATGCCCGCCCAAAACGAATGGTCGTGTGCCGCCGCCAAACGAGGCGGCAGGACTGCATTGCCATCACAGGCGGGCCGGAGCGGCGCATGACAGGTTTGCTGGCGGGGAAAGTGCGGCGCGGCTCCGGGCTGCTCGAGCAACGGGGCCTGGCGATCCCCGCGGTAGTGGCTTGCCTGGTGCTCCTGCTCGGACTTGGTGCTGGCGCGCCGGCCGTATCGGCGGCACCCGACGCGTCCATCACGATCGACGCGAACAGCGGCAGCATCCTGCATGAGGAGAACGCCGACAGTCCGCGCTTTCCAGCTTCCCTCACCAAAATGATGACGCTCTACGTCGTGTTCGAGATGCTGGAGAAGGGGCGCCTCGACCTCGATGCCGATCTCATCATCACCGAGCGCGCGGCCAATGCGCAGCCCTCCAAGCTCGGCCTCGACGCCGGCGAGCGCATTCGCTTGTCGGACGCGATCAAGGCGCTCGTCACCAAATCGGCCAACGACATCGCCATCTCGATCGCCGAGAATCTCGCCGGCACCGAGGACAAGTTCGCCCGCTACATGACGAGGAAGGCGCGCGAGATCGGGATGAAGAGCACGACCTTCAAGAACGCCTCGGGCCTGCCGAACCCGGCTCAGACCACCACCGCGCGCGATCTGTTGACGCTGTCGTTGCGCCTGCAGGACGATTTCCCGCAGTACTATCCCTATTTCAAGACCGAGACTTTCACCTATCGCGGCAAGCGTCACCGCAACCACAACAGCCTGCTGTTCAGCTACGAGGGCACGGACGGCATCAAGACCGGCTACACCCGCGCCTCGGGCTTCAATCTCGCCGCCTCCGTTCATCGCGATGGCAAGCATGTGGTCGGCGTGGTGCTCGGGGGAGAGACGTCGCGGACTCGCAACGCCACGATGCGCCGACTGATGACGAGCGCCCTTGCCAAGGCCTCGACCGAGAAAACCCGCAAGCCGTCGCGCCGGAAGGATCCCGAAATTGCCAGTGCAAAGGCCAAGGCGAAACCGGCCAAGGTGGCAGCGCCTGCCCAGCCCGAGCAGGAAGCGGCGGTAACGGAGCTTGCGCCCAACAAGAAACAGTCGCTCGGCGCCTCGGCCCTGAGCCAGGGGGAGGATGCCGCGGCCTTCGTCACGACCACCACCAGCGCCGCCACGGCGCCGCAGCAGCCTGCAGCGCTCGCCGACAGTGTTGCCCCTGCCCGCCCCGCCGGTCCCTACCAGATTCAGGTCGGAGCTTTCGCCAATCAGAGCGAAGCGTTCGACCGCCTGACCAAGGTCAGCGTCACAGCCGCGTCGTTGCTCGCCGGGCACGAGGCGGTGACACTCGAATTCTCCAAAAACAACCGGATCTGGTATCGCGCCCGCTTCGCTGGCTTCGAGGAGCCCAAAGCCAAGCTGACCTGCACCAACCTGAAAAAACAGAAGATCGATTGCTTGGTGTTGCCCGCCCAATAGGGCCTCAACCGCGCAGGAAGATCACCTGCGTATCGCCATAGTCGCGCCGGTCGAGCTGTTGGACGCCTGCAGGCAGGGCGACAGCGGCCTCGGCACTCTCCTCCAGCACGATGAGCGCGCCTGCCCGCAGCCATCCCCCCGTTCGTGCGGCAAGGATCGCGGCCTCGCCCAGGCCCTTGCCGTAGGGTGGATCGAGGAAGGCGATATCATAGGGCACACCCGTGCCCAGTGGACCCAACAGCGTCGCATCGCGGCGGAAGATGCGCGTCTGGCCGATCAGGCCGAGTGCCTCGGCATTCTCGCGGATGAGGCCACGGGCTTCCGCGGTCTCCTCGACGAAGAGGCAATAGGACGCGCCGCGCGACAGGGCTTCAAAGCCGAGCGCGCCGGTGCCGGAGAACAGGTCGAGCACGCGGACGCCCGCGAGATCGCCGCCCTCGATGCCATGCGCCAGAATGTTGAACACGGCTTCGCGCACCCGGTCCGACGTCGGGCGGATCGATCTGTCAGCGGGTGCAACCAAGGTGCGGCCCCGCAATCTGCCACCGACGATGCGCATGTGCTGGTTCAACTCCTCCGGTCGCTGTCTTGCCCCAGTTTCGATTGAAGGAACAGGGCCGCTTGCGTCGGCGCCGGTCCGCACCCAGGATCGGTACGCTGTCGATGCATTGCACAAGGGTTCAGGCATGGGTCTGCTCCATCGGATATCGAAGGCTTTGGCAATTGCCGTGCTCCTCGCTGCGGCTGTCACGCCGGGCTGGGCCCAATCCGAGCCGGTGCCCGTGATCGCGGCGGCCTCCGACCTGCAGTTCGCCCTCATCGAGGTCGCCGAGGCGTTCCAGAAGGAGACCGGCGCGAGCGTCAAGCTCGCCTTCGGCTCGTCGGGCAACCTCGCGCGCCAGCTGCGACAGGGCGCGCCGTTCCAGCTTTTCTTCTCGGCTGACGAATCCTATGTGGAGGAGTTGGCAGGCGCTGGAATCCTGCGCGACACGGGCGAGCTCTATGCAGTCGGGCGGATCGCATTGATCGTGCCGCACGGTTCTCCACTCGCGCCCGACGGGAGTCTTGCCGATCTGAAGGCGGCTCTCGCTGACGGGCGGCTGGTGAAATTCGCGATCGCCAATCCCGAGCACGCTCCCTATGGCAAGCGCGCGGAGGAGGCTTTGCGACATGCCGGAGTGTGGGAAGCGCTGCAGGGCAAGCTGGTGCTGGGGGAGAACGTGACCCAGGCTGCGCAATTCGCGACCTCGGCCGATACCCAAGGCGGCATCATCGCCTATTCGCTGGCGGTTGCGCCCAAGGTTGCGGCACTGGGCACCTCCGCGCTGATCCCTCAGGACTGGCATCGCCCGTTGCGCCAGCGTATGGCGCTCGCCAAGACGGCAGGCCAGCTCGCGGAGCAATTCTACGCCTTCGCAAAAAAGCCGGTCGCCCGCGCGATTTTCCGCGCCTATGGTTTTGCGCTGCCTGGGGAAAGCGGATGAGCGGGCGGCCTGGGGAGGGAGACGATGGACTGGACGGCGCTCGGGCTCTCGCTGAAGCTCGCTTCTCTGACAATGCTGATCCTGCTGCCGCTCGGCATCCTGGCAGGGCGGTCGCTCGCCAGCCGGGATTTTCGCGGCAAGGCGCTGGTCGAGGCTGCAATCATGCTGCCGCTGGTGCTGCCGCCAACCGTGCTCGGCTACTATCTGCTGGTCGCCTTCGGGTCAGCCTCCCCGCTCGGGCAGCTCTGGCAGGCACTGTTGGGGCAGCAACTCGTGTTCACGTTCCAAGGGCTGCTCGTCGCGTCGGTCATCTTCAATATCCCGTTCGCCATCCAGCCGATCCAGCGGAGTTTCGAGGCGATCCCCCCTGAGGTTCGCGAGGCGGCCGCTTGTTGCGGTATGACACCGTGGCAGGCGCTCGCCCGGGTCGAGTTGCCGCTAGCCTGGCCGGGGGTGCTGACGGCCATGGTGTTGAGCTTTGCCCATACGCTGGGCGAGTTCGGCATCGTGCTGATGGTGGGCGGCAGCATCCCGGGCGAGACCAAGACGATCGCGATTTCGATCTACGACCGGGTGCAGGCCTTCGACGACGCCGCGGCGAGCCGGATGGCGCTGCTGCTGCTGTTGTTCTCGCTCGCCGCGATTGCGCTGACGGTCGCATTCTCGCGCCGTATCGGGCGCCGGTTCGGGTGACGCATGGGCGGCATCGAAGTTACGTTGCGCCAGGACGCGCCGATCGCGCTGGACCTGAGCTTTGCCTGTGGGCCCGGCGAGATGGTGGCGCTGGTCGGGCCATCGGGCAGCGGCAAATCGACCATTCTGCGCTCGATCGCCGGGCTTTACCGACCATTGGAGAGCCGGATCGTGGCCGATGGCGAGGTCTGGCAGGAGACTGCAACGGGCCTGCATCTTCCGACCTGGCGGCGCCGTGTCGGCCTGGTGTTCCAGAGCTACGCGCTGTTTCCCCACCTGACCGCCCGCGCCAATGTGGCGGCAGCGCTCGGCGGGACCGTGCCAGAGCTGCGCGGCGCGAGGGCCGATGAGCTGCTCGCGCTCGTCAATCTGACGGGGCTGGAGCAGCGGCGGCCAGCAGAGTTGTCCGGCGGCCAGCAGCAGCGGGTGGCGGTCGCGCGCGCGCTGGCACGAGAGCCGAAAGTGCTGCTGCTGGACGAGCCGTTCTCCGCCGTCGACAAGCTCACGCGTGGACGGCTCTACCAGGAGCTCGCCGGCATCAGGCAGCGGCTCAGCATGCCGATCGTGCTGGTGACGCACGATCTCGACGAGGCGCTGATGCTCGCCGACAGCATGTGCCTGCTGCAGCGGGGACGCATCCTGCAGCGGGGCAAGCCGCTCGATCTCGTGCAGCGGCCGGCAACTGTCGAGGCTGCCAGGCTGGTCGGCCAGCGCAACATCTTCCCTGCTCGCGTGATCGAGCATGGCGGCGACCCTGCCACGACGATCCTCGATTGGCGCGGCCGCCGGCTCGAGGCTGCGCACCAGCCGCAATGGCCGCCAGAGGCCGCCGTGTCGTGGCTGATCCCGCCCTCGAAAGTGGTGCTGCACCGCCGCGACCGGCCATCGCGCGGGGAAGCCGAGAACCCGGTCACCGGCACCGTCACGAGCTTCATATCGCTCGGCGACAGCACCATCTCCACGGTCGAGCTCGATGGCGAGGAGACGCGCGCCTTGACCTTTCACGCGCCGAGGCACGTGGCGGAGCGCAACCGACTAGGCCCCGGCGAGCAAGTCGGGCTCTCACTGCTGAAGGAGGCGATCCATCTGATGCCGGCGCCAGAGCCGAGGAAGGCGAGGCCTTAGCTCCCAATACGAAATCCGGCCGATTGCTGCTCATTCCGTTTCCCCGTAAGCCGCTACAAGCGGCTCTCCGGGGCCCAGACTTACGGTTCGGATGGCTGCCGCATCGAGCCCTCGATCCCGGCGCTCGGGTGGAAACGAGGTACGGTAATTCGCCCACGGTCCTGACCCACCCTCGGCCGGGAAAACGGGAATGAGCCACGCGGCAGCAGACTCAATGGCCCAGGATCTGGCTCAGGAACAGCTTGGTCCGGTCGGATTTAGGGTTGGCGAAGAAGTCCTTCGGTGGGGCCTGCTCGACGATCTCGCCCTTGTCCATGAACACGACACGGTCGGCGACCTCGCGGGCAAAGCCCATCTCGTGGGTGACGACCAGCATGGTCATGCCTTCCCGGGCGAGATCGACCATGACCTCCAGCACCTCCTTGATCATCTCGGGGTCGAGGGCGGAGGTCGGCTCGTCGAACAGCATGATCTTGGGGCTCATGCACAGCGAGCGGGCAATCGCCACCCGCTGCTGCTGACCGCCCGAGAGCTGGCCTGGATATTTCAGCGCCTGCTCGGCGATCTGCACCCGCTCGAGGTACTTCATGGCGACGGCCTCGGCATCCTTCTTGGGCATCTTGCGCACCCAGATCGGCGCGAGCGTCAGGTTCTGCAGCACCGTCAGATGCGGGAACAGATTGAAATGCTGGAACACCATGCCGACCTCGCGGCGCACCTGCTCGATGTTCTTGACGTTCTCGTCGAGCGTGGTGCCATCGACCGTTATCCGGCCTTGTTGATGGTCCTCGAGCTTGTTGATGCAGCGGATGAGCGTCGACTTGCCCGACCCCGATGGCCCGCAGATGACGATCCGCTCCTTGCGGGCCACCGCGAGGTCGAGGTCCTTCAGCACGTGAAAAGTGCCGTACCATTTGTTGAGCTTCTCGATTGCGATGATGGGATCGCTCGTGGTGGTGGCCTCGCGGGCGGCGGTATCGGCCATGGTCGTCCTCATCTGTGCTCGCCCCTGCGGGTGAGCGTCTCGAGATAGCGGCTGTAGCGGGCGAGCGTGTAGCAGAAGGCGAAGTAGATGAGCGCGATGAAGAGCAGCCCCTCCACGTAGAAGGGTCGCCAGACGGGGTCGTTGGCAGCGAGGCGCGCGGTGCCGAGCAGGTCGAACAGCCCGATAATGATGACGAGGCTGGTATCCTTGAAGCCCGCGATGAAGGAGTTGACCATCGGGGGAATGACGATCCGGAGCGCCTGTGGCAGCACGATGAAGCCGGTCTTCTGCCAATAGCCGAGGCCGAGAGTGTCGGCGGCCTCGCCCTGACCCCTGCCGATCGCCTGCAGGCCGCCACGAATGGTTTCCGCCTGATAGGCGGCGCTGAACAGAATGATGCCGACCTGGGCGCGCAAGAGCTTGTTGATGTCGAAGCCCTGCGGCAGGAACAAAGGGATCATCAGGCTAGCCATGAACAGCACGGTGATCAGCGGCACGCCGCGGACGAGCTCGATGAAGGTAACGCACAAGGCCCGGATCACGGGCAGATTGGAGCGCCGGCCGAGCGCCAGCGCAATCCCGAGCGGGAACCCGAACACCATGCTGTTGACCGAGAGAATGAGGGTCAGCGGCAGGCCGCCCCATTTGTCGGTCTCGACGGACGGCAGGCCCAATACGCCGCCCGACATCAACACGCCCATGGCCACAATGCCGGCCGCCCAGGCCAGACCGAGCCCGGGACGCCAGAAACGGGGGAACATGCTGATGGCGATGAGGCCGAGCAGGATCGCGACCATCGAGAGCGGCCGCCATTGCTGATCGAAGGGATAGAGGCCGAACATGATCAGCCGGTGCTTCTCCGCCACGATACCCCAGCATGCGCCCACCCCTTGGGCTGCACGGCAAGCCAACGGGTCAGCCTCCCAGACGGCGTTGACGAGCGCCCAGCTCACCAGCGGAGGAACCGCCAAGTAGAGCAGATAGAGGCAGCCGAGAGTCAGGATCGAGTTGAGCGGGCTCGAGAACAGGTTCTCGCGGACCCAGACGACGGGCGTGGCGGTCGACACCGGCGGCGGGCGGTCGATCACGGCCATGCCAGGTGCCCCCATTCGTCACGACGATCACACCCGTCATCCCGGACGGCTGCAAGCCGATCCGGGATCCCAGCCGGCAGGAGGATGGGCTTGGCAAGGGTCCTGGCACGCGCGCCTGCTCGGCCGGGATGCCGGCTGGTTGGAGGGTGATCGAGGACCGCGCCGCCCATCTAGCGCTCCACCAGCTGGACGCGCGAGTTGTACCAGTTCATGATCGCCGACGTGACGAGGCTCGTCGTCAGATAGACCGCCATGATGATGACGATCACCTCGATCGCCTGGCCGGTCTGGTTCAACGTCGTGTTGGAAACGCTGACGAGGTCGGGATAGCCGACGGCGACCGAAAGGGAGGAGTTCTTGGTGAGGTTCAGAAATTGGCTGGTGGTCGGGGGAATGATCACCCGGAGCGCCTGCGGCAGGATGACCCGGCTGAGGATCACGCCTTCGGACAAACCGAGCGACCGGCCGGCCTCGGTCTGGCCGTGGGAGACCGCGAGGATGCCGGAGCGCGTGATCTCGGCGATATAGGCGGAGGTGTAGATCGAGAGACCGCCGAGCACGGCCATGAACTCGGGGCTGATGTTCTCGCCGCCCACGAAATTGAAGCCTTTCAGCTCGGGCACGCTGAGCTCGGCTGGCGCTCCAAACAGCAGCCACGCGAGGAACGGCAATCCGATCACCAGCGCGAGACCTACCCAAAAACCCGGAAACGCCTGGCCTGTCCGGTCCTGGCGGTCGCTCGCCCAGCGCTTGACGCCGTAAGCCAACGCAATGCCGAGCGGCAGCGCCCACACGGCTGCACTCCAGCCGGCCGCGGCGACGGGGACGGGGAACTGCAGTCCGCGCTGGCTCAGATAGACTCCAGCGACCGGCGAGATCGCTTCGCGCAAGCCCGGCAGCATGTACGTGATCGACACGTACCAGAGGAACATGTGGAGCAGGATCGGGATGTTCCGGAGGAAGTTCACATAGGCGCCGGCAAGGCGGGCGACCATCCAGTTGCGCGACAGGCCGAGGATGCCGACCGAAACGCCGAGCAACGTCGCCAGCACGATGCCCACGATCGAGACTTTCAGCGTGTTGAGAAAGCCGACGAGCAGCGCCTGGCCATAGGAGGAGGCGGCGGAATAGTCGATCAGACTTTCGCCGATCTCGAAACGCGCCTCCTGATTGAGGAAGCCGTAGCCGGTCGCGATCTTGCGGCTTTCGAGATTGACGAGTGTGTTGTGGACGAGATAGGCGCCGAGGCCGAGCACACACGCGAGCGCGATGATCTGATAGAGAATGCCACGCACACCGCGGTCGTGCAGGAAAGAGCTGAGACTGCGCCGCTCACTTAGGCTGACTGTGGACATGAGCCCTGCCCGGCCGGAGATTGGTCGTCGAGCGCGCGGATCGAGATGGAAGGAGACCGCATCTTGCGATGCGGCCTCCAGAAGTCTGCGATCAGCGCATCGGCGGGGCGTACATCAACCCGCCTTTCGACCAGAGCGCATTGATGCCGCGCTCGAGGCCGAGTGGCTTGATGTTACGGTCGAAGATCTCGCCGTAATTGCCGACCGCCTTGATGGCGCGGACCGCCCACTGCTCGTCGAGGCCGAGCGCCTCGCCGTTGCCCGAAGTCTTGCCTTCGGCGTTCTTGGCGCCCAACAGCGACTGCACGTCGGGATCCTTCGAGCTCGAAGCCATCTCCTCGACGTTGGCCTGCGTCAGACCGCTCTCCTCGGCTTGGAGCAGGGCGAAGACCGAATACTTCACGATGTCGGTCCACTGCTCGTCACCCTGGCGGACGACCGGGCCGAGCGGCTCCTTGGAGATGATCTCCGGCAGGATCACGTGGTCGGCTGCGCCATTGGGGATATCGTTCTTCAGCTGCGAGGCGAGGCCCGAGGCGTCCGTCGTGTAGACGTCGCAACGGCCAGAGATGTAGGCGGCGAGCACTTCCTGCGTGCTCTCGATCACGACCGGCTTGAACTCCATGCCGTTCGCGCGGAAGTAGTTGGCGAGGTTGAGCTCGGTCGTGGTACCGGTCTGGACGCACACGGTCGCGCCGTTCAACTCCTTGGCACTCTTCAGGTTGAGCTTCTTGGGGACCATGAAGCCCTGGCCGTCGTAGAAGGTCACGTTGGTGAAGTTGAGACCGAGCTTGGTGTCGCGCTGCAGCGTCCAGGTGGAGTTGCGCGAGAGCATGTCGACCTCGCCGTTCTGGAGCGCGGTGAAGCGCTGCTGGGCGGAGAGGCTGATGAACTTGACCTTGTTGCCGTCGCCGAGGACCGCTGCAGCTACCGCACGGCAGACGTCGACGTCGAGGCCGGTCCAGGCGCCGGCGCTGTCGGGAATCGAGAAGCCGCCGAGGCCGGTGCTGACGCCGCATTTGAGCTCGCCGGCAGCCTTGACCGACGTAAGCGTCGGACCGTCGGCCGCGGATGCGACGCCGGCAAGGCCGAGCATCGTGGCGCCCAGGACCGAGGCGGCCAGCGCGACGCTGCGCTTGGTATCTGTAACTGACATGTGAACCTCCCTATTCTTCTGGAAGCCCTGCGCAGGACTGCGCACAGGGCCTTGGTGTTTGGTGTATCGGCATGTGGGTGGGGCGTCAAGAAAACCGATCCGCTCGAGGCGCGGCAACCGGTGGCTCGAGCCGGATGCTGATGCCGCCGAGCCATTGATGGGTCAGCAGGTCGGTCCGGGCCTGCCCGTCGCGCGGCCGCTCGCCAGACGCCCAGCGTCGAAACTGCCGGAAGAGATCGCCGCCGAGCCAACTGCCATCCTGGCCGGACAAAGGGGCCGTGGTGCTGCTGAAGGCGAGCTTGTACTCGATGAAGAAGGAAAGCCCGCGTTCCAATCGGATCTCGACGCCGGCCAATCCCTGCACCACCGGGCCGGTCAGTTGATACTCGTAGGTCCGCGATGCATCGCCTTCGATCCAGATCTCGGTGTGGGGCAACGCAACGCCGGCGCCGAGCCCGACATAGGGTCTGACGCCCGAGCTGCCGAACGGCAAACGCCAGAGGCCGTTCAAGGTCAGCATGTTGTGGCCGTGGCTGAATTCGAGCTTGCGGAACAGCTGGCCGATGGTGGCAGGGCCGATCGGCGTGGCGCCGCCGCTCGCTTCCGGGGTCACCTGCTGGTCCCTGGGAGCGATCGCCTTGGCATGGGTGAAGTCGACCATGCCGCCGAGCGCACCCGCGAACCAGCGCGTGATGCGCACGCCGTAGTAGACGGGCTCGGTGAAGTCCAGGCCCTGCCACCCGACGGCTGGGATCCTGATCTGGCCGCCGGCTGGTCGGAGCAGCGTCACGTCGCTCCGCCGCGTCCGTGTCATCCCGCCATAGACGCCGACCTGGCCTTCGCCGCTGCGCGGCGCAAGGCGTGTGGCGACCGCTTCGACCACACGGGCGGCCGTGCTTTGCTTTGCATTTGACGCAGCGAGGAGGTTGCCATCGCCGATCGCAAAATGCGCGAGGCCGGGCAGATGGAGTGCCGCGAGCGCCGCGATCAGCAGCGCGCTCATGAGGCGGCGTAGCCGGCTCGCTGTTCCGCTATCGTTGCCTGTCGTCATGCTGCCTGCCTGTCCATCCATCCATCCGGCATGAGAATAGCTGGTCCGTGGCACGGATAAAGCGCCGACGCCGTCGCACCGGGAGCCTGGCGAGAACCGGTGCCATCGTGCGGCCTATTTGATGCTGATCGTCACCCGATCGACCTGGCCCTTGGCGTCGATGACGGACAGCTTCACGAAGCCGCGCCCGGCGGGCTGGAAGAACGCCTCACGCCGGCGCGGATCGGACACGATCGGGGCGCCATCGACCAGCCACGTGAGCGGTAGCACGCCGCCTTCGGCCTTGAGCGCCAAAGCGGCCGGGCTGCCGTCGCCGGCCTCGGCGAGCGCGAGCTCGGCTTTGTCGGGGGGAAAGGCAACCGCGACCGGGGGATCGGCGAAAGCGCCCGTGGTCGGCTCGACCACATCCGAGCGGAACCGGCGAAGGGGCGGCGGCAAGGCTGCGCTCGAAGCAATGAGGGCGCCTCGGGGCGCCCTTGCGAGCGCGACCCGCTCGCCCGGCAGGCGCGCGAAGGCATCGAACAGGATCGGTGCGGCGGCGCCGATGCCGGTCAGCCCGGGCGTGGGCACCCCGTCGGGACGTCCGACCCAAACGGCGATGGTGTGCCGGCCATCGAAGCCGGCTGCCCAGGCGTCACGGAAGCCATAGGAAGTGCCGGTCTTGTAGGCGATATCAGCACTCCAGGCGTTGTGCGGCGGTGGCGTGCCCGCGAGGATGCTCTGAACGTACCAGGCTGCAACCGGCCCGAGCAGGTGTCGCGGGGCGCTGCCGACCACCGGGATATCCTTGCCGTCGAGCCGGTGCTTCAGCGGGATCGTCTCGCCACCACGGGCGAGCCCGCCATAGAGCGTCACCAGATCCTCCAGCGTCATGCCAACGCCGCCCAGCGCAATCGCGAGCGAGGGCGTGGCCGCGCTCGGCAATTGCAGCACCAGCCCGGCCTCCCGAAGCCGGACCGCCAGCCGCATCGGACCGACGGCTTCGAGCACTTTGACCGCCGGCACGTTGAGCGAGAGCTGCAGCGCCTCGCGCACGCTGACGGTGCCATGGAAAGTCTCGTCGAAATTGCGCGGAGCATAGCGACCGAAGCGAGCGGGCTTGTCCTCGATCAGCGTCTCGGGATGGGCGAGGCCGGATTCGAAGGCGAGGCCATAGATCATCGGCTTCAGGGTCGAGCCGGGCGAGCGCACCGCCCGCACCATGTCGATCGCACCGAATCGAGACTGGTCGAGATAGCCCGGTGAGCCCACATGGGCGAGCACCTCGCCGGTCACGTGGTCGATGGCGAGGATCGCGACCGAAAGCCGGCGGCCGAGACGCTCGACCTGCTCGGCGGCAAGCCGCTCGAGCGACGATTGCAGGTCGCGGTCGACTGTCAGGCGCACGGATTCGCCCGAGCCGAGCTGGCGCGCCATGCTTTCGGCAAGATGAGCGGCGATCTGGGGAAAGGATTTCCGCGCTGTCGGGATCGGCTCGGCTTTCGCGTGCACGGCTTCCGGCAGGCTCAGCACGCCGGCCTCGACGGCGCGATCGAGCACGCGGGCGCGGGCGCGTCGCGCAGCAGCCGAGCCGACATCGGGGCGCCTCGTCTCGGGGGATTGTGGCAGCGCGACCAGGAGTGCCGCCTCGCCAGCCGACAGCCGCAGCGGCTCCTTGCCGAAATAGGCGAGCGAGGCCGCGCGCACGCCTTCCAGATTGCCGCCGAACGGAGCGAGCTTCAGGTAGAGCGCGAGGATCCCATCCTTGCTCAATCGCTGCTCGAGCTGGATCGCCCGCAGCATCTGACGCAGCTTGCCGGCAACAGAGCGGTCGTGGCGGCCCTCGAGCAGGCGCGCGACCTGCATGGTGAGGGTCGAGCCGCCCGAGACGATGTGTCCAGTGACCGCCAGTTGAAAGCCGGCGCGTACGACCGCGAGCAGATCGACCCCCTTGTGGGAGCGGAACCGGCGGTCCTCGAAGGCCGCCAGCATCAGCAGATAGCGCGGATGGACCTCGGCCACCTCGACCGGCAGCCGCCATCGGCCGTCGCGGGTGGTGAAGCCGCGCAGCAGCCGGCCTTCCCGGTCGAGCACCACCACCGAGCCGGTATCGGCAGCGGCGAGCGGCGGCGGGCCGAGCGCGCGGTCGGCGATGGTGACGGCGAGTGTGAGGAGGATGACGGCGAGTGCGGCGCCGCGGACAAGGCAACGGGCAGCAGACAGCAGGCAGCGGAAAAGAGGGCATTCCTCCTGCTGCCCGCTGCCCGCTGCCCGCTCCCTCATATCACTTCACCTTCACCTCGAGACTGCCATGGCCGGTGCGGGCGAAGCGCTCGGGCCGGTACATGTCCTCGATGGTGGCGGCGGGGTGCAGGTAGATGCCCGGATTGACCGCCCGCGCCACGTAGGCAACCGTGATGCTGGCCGGCTCTCCCTTGGCGATGGCCTCACGGATGGTAGCGGTATCGAGATCGAAGCCCGCGAGGAAGCGATCGTCGCGGAACTCAGTGTGCTCGGGCGTCGCGGTCTGGCCAAGCCAGGAGAGCGCCGCGACCGATCCGCCATCGACGAGGCGCGGATTCTCGATCTCGAGCCCGGCCGGCAGCCGGTCGACCAGCAGCACGCGGCCACCCAGCTTGTCGGTGGAGGCGACCGTCAGCACGACAACCACCCGGTCGTTCTGACCGAGCGTCGCTCGCTCGGGTCCGGCGAGCTCGAGCGACGTCCCATCGAGCGCGAAGAACT
>JANPDA010000337.1:0-7597 GCA_031431235.1 Hyphomicrobiaceae bacterium | reverse complement strand
CACGATGTCGGGAATGATCATCGGCGCGAACAGCAGCGCTTCGAGCCAGGCCGGCGCCCGGACGCCCATCAGCGCCAACCCGACGCCCGTGCCGATCGCCGTCGAGATCAGTGTCGCCGCCACCGCCACGACGAGCGTGTTGGCGAGCGCCTTGCCGATCTCGGCATTGCTGAAGAGGCTCCCATACCAATCGAGCGTCGCCCCGGTCCACGCCGTCGGCAGCCCCGACTTGTTGAACGAGAGCGCGATCAGAACGAGGATCGGCGCATAGAGAAAGACCAGCAGCGCGCCGAGATGCAGGTCGAGCCAGCCTGGTCGTTTACGCATGACCGGGCACTCCCGGCCGCGCCCGCTCTCCCCCCGTCTCGATCCGCCGTGAGACGAGCGCCTGCAGGAACAGCAGCACCAGCATCACCGCGATCAGCACGGCGGCGAGCGCGGAGCCGAACGGCCAGTCGCGCGCCGACAGGAACTGGTCGTAGACGAGCGTCCCGATCATCTGCACGCGTTTGCCCCCGAGTAGCGCCGGCGTCACGAAATTGCCGATCGAGAGCACGAACACGAACACGAAGCCGGTCGCGATGCCGGGGATGGTGAGGGGCAACAGCACGCGCCGGAACGTATCGAGGCCCGAGGCGCCGAGATCGGCCGAGGCCTCCAGCACATCCTTGTCGACGCGGCCGAGCGAGGAGTAGATCGCCAGCACCACGAACGGCGTGTAATTGTAGACGAGGCCGAGCACCACGGCGAACTCGTTGTAGAGCAGCGGCAGCGTCGGCGCGCCCACGGCCGCGAGCCCGTTGTTGACGATGCCCTTGCCGTTCAGCATCACCATCCAGGCATAGGTGCGCACGAGGTAGTTGGTCCAGAATGGCAGCATCACGAGGAAGAGCAGCGCCGGCTGGCGCCCAGGCGACGCCCGGCTGATCGCGTAGGCGGCTGGATAGCCGATCAGGACGGCGATCGCCCCCGTGGTTGCCGCGATCCGGGCGGAGGAGAGGAAGATGCCCAGGAACAGCGGATCGAACGCGCGGGCGTAGTTCTCCAGCGTCAGCACATACTCGATGCCGCCATAGACCCCGCGCACGAACAACGAGTTCACCATGAGGATCGCGCACGGCACGATCATCAGCCCCATCAGCCACAGGATCGCCGGTAGTGCGAGGAGGATGCGGGCGGTGCGGGGGGTCATGGCCCCCTCATCCGGCCGGCCTGTCGGCCAGCCACCTTCTCCCGCGTCGAGTCGAAGACTCGCCTTCGGCGAGATGGGAGAAGGTAGACCATCCAAGTGGCACGGCCCCGCCCTCGCCCCATTGCGGGAGAGGGTCGCCGCGAAGCGGCGGGGAGAGGGGTCAGCTGGCATCCTCGATCTCACCGACAATCGCCTCGAGCACGGCTTCCATTCGATGTGATACATGGTTGTTCCAGACGCGCAGGATCCGGTACCCGTTCGCGCGTAGCCAAGCATCCCGCACGACATCGTTTTCGCTGCCTTCATGTTGGCTGCCGTCCACCTCGACGATGAGCCGGTGCTCGAAGCAGACGAAATCGGCGATGTAGGGGCCGACAGGCACTTGGCGGCGGAATTTGAGATCGCCGAGGCGTCGTGCGCGCAGCCTCTCCCATAGCCGCTTCTCGGCATCGGTCGAGTTGTGCCGGAGCTCCTTCGCGTGTTGCCTCGACATGCACCCCCTCTCCCGGCGCCTTCGGCGCCACCCTCCCCCGCAAGGGGGGAGGGTCACTCCGAGTCTGCTGCACCGTCGTGGCATGCGACAGGCGAGGGGCTCATTTCGCCGCCTGGATCTCCGCGACGATGCGGGCGTAGTCCTTCTGGGCGGAGCCGACGTCGACGAGCTCCTCGAGCTTGACGAGGTCGCCGGGCGCCATGGCGAGGTTGGGGTAGGTCTCGAGCATCGCCTTGTCGAGCGCTTCCATCGCGGCCTTGTTGGGCACCTTGTAGAGGATGTTCTCGGCCACCCACTTGCCGCTGTCGGCTTCCAGCACGAAGTCGATGAAGGCGTGCGCGGCGTCTTTCGACTTGGCGTTCTTCATGATCACCATGGTGTCGACCCAGAGGTCGGAGCCCTCTTTCGGCACCATGTACTTGATCGCCTTGTTCTCGGTGATGCCGTAATTGCACCAGCCGTCCCAGGCCTGCACCAGCACGGCTTCGCCCGAGACGAGCTTCGAATAGAACGTGGTGTCGTCATAGGCGAGCAGCGTCTTCTTGGCCTCGATCAGGACCGTCTTCACCTCGTCGAGCTTGGCCTTGTCGGTCTCGTTCACCGAGTAGCCCTTCGCGAGCATGCCGGCCGCCAGCAGCCAGCGGTCGGTCGCGAGCATCGTGGTCTTGCCCTTGACGTCGTCGGCGGGCTTCAAGAGGTCGTTCCAGCTCGTCGGCGCCGTCTTCATCAGGTCGGAGCGGTAGCAGAGACCGGTCGTGCCCCACGCATAGGGCACCGAGAACAGATTGCCCGGATCGTGCTTGAGGTTGGTCGCCTCGGGATAGAGGTTTTTCAGGTTGGGGATCTTGCCGGCGATGATGGTATCGGCGATGCCGAGCGCGTAGAGCGCCTGCGCGAACGGCGCCGACACGAACAGCACATCATAGCCCTGGCCCTGGTTGGCCGTGACCTTGCCCATGATCTCCTCGTTGGTGGCGTGGAATGTCACCTCGAGGTCGTGGCCGGTCGCCTTCTTGAAGCGCTCCGCCATGTCCTTGGGCATGTAGCCGTCCCAGTTGGAGACGACCACCTTGTCGGCGAGTGCTGGGGTAGCCGCGAGCGCGAGCGCGGCAGCAGCGCCCGCCAGCCAACCCTTGATGGAACCTGTCATGCGATCCTCCCATTGCCTGCGGGCGCCTGATCGAGGCCCCGCCGGTTCGAGGTCGCAGAGAACGCCATCGGGCCGCGTGGCGTCAACCCCTGCCATGCGGTGGCTGGACGATGCGGCCAGGTCATGCGAGGGAAGTTGCCATTGCCTAATTGAAGGACGCGCGCCATGACCCGATCCGTCACCCTCGCCGCCACCCAGATGGCCTGCAGCTGGGACCTCGCCGCCAACCGCAAGCGTGCCGAAGGCCTCGTGCGCGAGGCAAAGGGCAACGGCGCCCAGATCGTGTTGCTGCAGGAGCTGTTCGAGACGCCCTATTTCTGCATCGAGCAGGACCCGGCCTACTTGAAGCACGCCCATCTGGGGCTGGCGAACCCGCACATCGAGCACTTCCGCGGGCTCGCAGCCGAGCTCCAGATCGTTCTTCCGGTCAGCTACTTCGAGAAGACCAACAACGCCCATTTCAACTCGATCGCGATGATCGATGCCGACGGCTCGATCGCCGGAACCTACCGCAAGAGCCACATCCCCGACGGCTATGGCTACGAGGAGAAGTTCTATTTCACGCCGGGCGATACCGGCTTTCGCGCCTTCAAGACGCGCTACGCCACAGTCGGCACCGCCATCTGCTGGGACCAGTGGTTCCCCGAGGCCGCCCGCGTCATGGCACTCGCCGGCGCCGAGGTGCTGCTCTATCCGACCGCGATCGGCTCGGAGATTTTCGACAAGAGCCTCGACAGCAAGGATCACTGGCAACGCACCATGCAGGGCCACGCCGCAGCCAACATGCGACCCGTTGTTGCCTCCAACCGGATCGGCAAGGAGACGATCGGCAAGTCGACCCTCACCTTCTACGGCTCGTCCTTCATCGCCGACGAGACCGGCGCCAAGGTCGCCGAGGCCGACCGCAAATCGGAGGGCATCCAGATCGCGACCTTCGATCTCGACGCCATCGCCGCCCGCCGCCACGCCTTCGGCTTCTTCCGAGACCGCCGGCCCGAGCTCTACGGCGCGCTGATGACCCATGACGGAAGAGCTGCTGGATAGCGCCATGACCACCATCACAGCCGATATCATCGTCATCGGCGCCGGCATTGCGGGTGTGTCGGTGGCGGCGCAGCTGGCGGGGGAGGCGCGCGTCGTCGTGCTCGAGCGCGAGACGGCGCCCGGAACCCATTCGACCGGCCGCTCGGCCGCCAACTGGGAGCCCTCCTTCGGCACCCCGGTCATCCGCAAGCTCACCCTCGCGAGTGGCCCTTTCTTTCGGCAACCGCCCGATGGCTTCGTCGAGGTGCCACTGTCGTCTCCACGCGGCGGCCTGATGGTCGCGCGCGAAAGCGACGGCGCCGATGTCGAGGAAGCGCTGGCGAACGGCTACCAGCCCATCGATGCCACCGAGGCGCTCCGGCGCGTGCCGCTGCTGAAAGCGCGCGATTTCGCACACTTCCTCGTCGACGAGGTCATGACCGATGTCGATGTGGATGCGCTGCTCGGCGGGTTCCTGCGGGCCTTCAAGCGTAAGGGCGGGCGGCTTGTCACCAACGCCGAGGTGATGGCGATCGCGAGGTTCGGCACCGATTGGGTGGTCGATGCCGACGGCGAGCGCTACGAGGCCCCCATCGTCGTCAACGCCGCCGGCGCCTGGGCGGACGTGATCGCGGCTCTCGCCGGCTTGCCGAAATTAGGGCTGACACCCAAGCGCCGCAGCGCGGCCATCATCGCAGCGCCGCCCGATCCGGGCTTCCCCCGCTGGCCACAGGTCTACCCGGCCGGCGAGGGCTTCTACTGCAAGCCGACCGGGGGCAGGCTGATGCTCTCGCCCGCCGACGCGACCCCCGTCGAGCCGCACGATGCCTGGAGCGACGACTTGAAACTCGCCGAGGCGGTCGAAGCCTATCAGGCGGTGATCGATCACGAGGTGACGCGCCTCGAGCGCAGCTGGGGCGGCCTCCGGACCTTTGCGCCCGATGGCGATCCCGTCGTCGGCTACGATCCTGAGGCGCACGGCTTCTTCTGGCTCGCCGGTCAAGGTGGCTATGGCATCCAGACGTCGGACGCGCTCTCCCGCCTTGCCGCCGCGCTCGTGCTCCGCCACCCGGTTCCCGACGACCTCGCCGCCATGGTAATCGACGCCGCGAGCCTCGACCCCGCCCGCTTCCGGCAAGGGGCGTGAGCATGGCCGATCGCGCCGCCATCGAGCGCTGGCTGCAGCTCAGCCCGCCGACCCTGGCGGACTTCGAGGCGATCGCCGCCGATGCCTATCGCCGACTGCCGCGGGCGTTTCTCGATCTCACGGGCGAAATCCTGATCCGCATCGACGATTTTCCCGACGAGGAGGCGCTCGACGCGCTGGATCTCCAATCCGAATTCGACCTGCTCGGCCTCTACTCTGGCATTTCGCTGGACAGGAAGAGCGTGACCGACCCTTCACCGTGTCCCGACATGATCTTCCTCTACCGCCGCCCGATCCTCGACTATTGGGCCGAGGAGAGCGAGCCCCTCGGCGATATCATCGTCCACGTCCTCATCCACGAGATCGGCCACCATTTCGGCCTATCCGACGACGACATGGCCGCCATCGAGGCTGCCGCGCTTGGCTAGCTCGCCGATAAATTTCACTCGCGCGCCGAAAACGTCAACGTTGCGTGAAGGTGCCACTTGCATATTGGCACCTCTGCTTGGCATTGTGTGCCGAGCGAGGAAAACGAGCTGAAAGGGTGCGCTTGTGATGCGTTACGCTGTCCCGCGGTTTGCACTTGGTATTTTCGCCTCCGCCGTTCTCGCTCTCGTGGCGCTCGATCCGAGCCCGGCACTGGCCGGCAAAGCCAGGATTGCAGGCGCACGCATGAGCTGCCATGCGGCCGACGTCTACATCGGCAACGACGTTCCGGGCCCCGGCTTCGCGCTTCCCGGCAAGATCCTCCTCGGTCCCAAGCACTTGAAGCAGTACCCGGGCATCACCCAGCGTCTCATCTTCCTGCACGAATGCGGCCACCAATATGTAGGCGCGGATGAAACCGCGGCCGACTGCTGGGCCGTGCGCATCGCCAAGCGTCAGGGCTGGTTGACCCAGGCCGGCATTCGCTCGACCTGCAGGGCGTTGTGGCACACGGCAGGCGGCGCCTCGCATCTGCCCGGCCCCGAGCGCTGCGCGGCTCTCGTCCAGTGCTTCAACGATGCGCCCGGGCGCGGCAGCAAGCGCAAGAAGACGGCCGCGCAATAGCGGGTGACGCATCCGCTCCTTGCCACAATCAAGTGCCAAGCAGGCCGGCAGGTAGCAAACGGGGAAGCGGTGGCGCTGAGCCACCGATGGGATCGGGACGATGATGGCGCTGCGATCCGTGGCCGTGAATTGTCTGCTGGCATGGGCGATTCTGGTCCCGGGTGCGGCGGGGGCGCAGGACGCGGACCCGACGCCGGAGCAATACGTGGAGCATGTGGGCGGCGGCGCCTACATCGTCGAGCCCGGCCAGCTGACGATCTCCGGCCGCCGCATGACCTGTGGTCGCCGGCCGACCGTGATCGACCCCAACCTCGACGACTATGGTGCGGCCTATCCCGGTTTCCTGATCCTCAATTCCCAAAAGCTCGAATCGATTCCTCCTGTCGTTGCCATGTGGATCTTCAGTCACGAATGCGGCCATCAGTTCCGCGGCCCCGACGAGGATACCGCGGACTGCTTCGCCTCGCAGCGGGGCAGGCGCCAGGGCTGGCTGACGCCGGCGGGTATCGACGAGATCTGCAACTTCATTTCGCCGGCCGAAGGCGATGCCATGCACTTCTCGGGACCGCGCCGTTGCGAGGCCGTGCGCAAATGCTTCGGCGATCCCGCGATCCGCTGACCGTGCGTCTGGTTGGGATCGTTGACAGCGGAGTGAAATCGGGCGACCTGTAGGCCGAGACGCGCGTCCGCGCCAACACCAGCCCAATCGGTAGAGCCATGCAGAAGTTCACCAAGCTCTCCGGCGTAGCAGCGCCGTTGCCGATGACCAATGTCGACACCGACATGATCATCCCCAAGCAGTTCCTGAAGACGATCCTCCGCACTGGCCTGGGCAAAAGCCTCTTCCACGAGATGCGCTTCGACGACGAGGGCCGCGAGAACCCCGACTTCGTGCTGAACAAGCCCGCCTACAGGAAGGCGCGGATCCTGGTTGCCGGCGACAATTTCGGTTGCGGCTCCTCGCGCGAGCACGCGCCCTGGGCGATACTCGACTTCGGCATCCGCTGCGTGATCGCGGAGGGTTTCGCCGATATCTTCTACAACAACTGCTTCAAGAACGGGATCTTGCCGATCAAGCTGCCCAAAGCCGATGTCGAGAAACTCATGGACGACGCGAGCCGCGGCGCCAATGCGACCGTCTCGATCGACCTCGACGCCCAGGAGATCCGCGGACCCGATGGTGGCGTCATCAAGTTCGAGATCGACGCTTTCCGCAAGCGTTGCCTGCTGGAAGGCCTCGACGACATCGCCTTGACCCTCGAGAAAAAGAAGGCGATCGACGCCTACGAGAAAAACGCCTCGATCGAGCGTCCCTGGCTGTAGGCGCGATGTAGGACGGGATAGCGCAGCGTATCCCGCCGCGTCACGCTCCCCGCGCATGCTTTCTGCATCCCAACCCACTCCGACCCTGACGCACCCGCCCGCCTCCGGAGGAAAACCCTTGCGAATCGTACTGGTTATGTTCTAGTTTGTTCGCATCGGTTCCGGTTGCGTCGCGTCACCCCTCAAACCTCCCAGATGCCTGAACGGAGCGAGCGAATG
>JANPDA010000336.1:0-3478 GCA_031431235.1 Hyphomicrobiaceae bacterium | reverse complement strand
AGACCTCCAAGCAGCTCATCGGGCGTTGCCTCACACCCGAGGAAAGAGGTGTGTTTCGTTTGCCGGCGGAGCCTCCACGCTGGTGCATCACCGGCGCCGGACGCGAGATGGAACGTGATGCGTCCAAGTGGCTCGGTAAATGGCCGTACCACGGTCGGGACTGGAAAGACTGGCTGGTTGCTGCCGATACTGCGCGCGCCGCCAGCAACTTACCGCCGCCCCTACCTACTACACTTGACAAGGACGAATGAGTTTCCATGCGCTTTGCGCACCCCTGATGGATGAAAGATGGAGCGCTGTAGCAATTGGTGTGCGCCGCAGCAAGTTTCTAGGTAGATGGATCTGAAAACGTTTGGTCGTCACACCGGGAGGGTGATCACAGTTTGGAATTTCAGTGCGCTGTCACAGAGAAAGTACTCGTACCGCAGCGGGACGTCTGGAGATGAAGGTTGTGCAGGCTAGTCGGAACCGGCTCTGGAGGCACGGACCTAGCCCTTTTTCGGAATTCGCTGCGGTGCAGCAAATCGTCTGACTCTCGGGGTGCTGCCGACGCGGAGCGCGAGGCGTCAGCTCCTTATCGAGTAGTCCTGTTCCGTTGCGCCTCAGACCCCGGTGCTGGCGCTTTGCCGGGAAAGCGGTTCATCTGGCCTGCGGGAGGTGGTATTGGCCTCTGCCATGAGCCAGGACGACGATCCATCGAGTGGCCCGATGCAGGCCGCCCAGCGGCTGATGCGGCCGGTCCTGCCGAAACGATTCTATACGGCTGCGACGGCTGAGCAAACCGGCGGGACCGCGTCCGTCCGGCTCGACGGCCGGCAGGTGCGCACGCCCGGCAAGGCCGTGCTGACGCTGCCCACCCTCGCATTGGCGGAGGCGATTGCCGCCGAGTGGCAGGCCCAAGGCGATCGCATCGACCCCGACACCATGCCGCTGACACGGATCGCCAACAGCGTGATCGATGGCATCCTGGGGCGTGAAGCGAGCATCGCCGCCGACCTCGCCCGCTATGCCGGCAGCGACCTCCTCTGCTATCGCGCGGGCCATCCGCAACGGCTCGTCGCGCGCCAGAGCGAGCTCTGGGATCCGCTGATCGGCTGGGCTGCGGCGGATCTCGGCTGCAGCCTCACCATTGTGCAAGGCGTCATGCCCGTGACCCAACCCGCGGCAAGCCTCGAGCGGATGGCCGCGATCCTTGGCCGTACCGACGCCTGGCGGCTGGCGGCGCTGCACACCCTCACGACCTTGACCGGCTCGGTGCTGCTTGCGCTCGCCCATGCCAGCGGTCGGCTCGACGGGCAATCGACCTGGCGCCTCGCCCATGTGGATGAGGACTGGCAGCTCGAGCAATGGGGCGAGGACTTGGAGGCGGCCGCGCGCCGGGTGCGGCGCCACGCGGAATTCGATGCGGCGAGCCGGCTGTTGGGCCTGCTCCGGCCGGTTGGCGACACCTGTTAATCAGCCGTCAAGGAATCAGGAGAAAAATGCCTCTGTGAGACATTGGCCGGCGACTGCGACGGTTCCGGCGCGGCTCACCGCCCGTGACCGCTGACGGAGATGCCGGCCATGCTGTTCGCCCTCGACACGCTGATCGTCGCAGGTCTTGGTGTCGCCGTCCCCTCGCTCGTCTTCTGGTCGAGCTACCGCTCCGCCGTCAACGCCGGCCAGCGCCGCCTCTACCGCCAGGCCTTCCTGGTCGGCATCATGCTCGCCGCCTTCGTCTCGGTCATCGCCTGGGGCTCGGCCAAGGGCCAGGTGCCGTTGTGGCTGGCGGCAATCGTCGTCGGCCTCTGGTGTCTCTCGCTCCTTCCCGCCCTCGCCTGGCTCCGCCGTGAGCTCGCCGTGCGCGCCCGCGAGCCCTATGCGGACATGTTCAGGTAGGGCGGCCCTTTCCCCTGACGACCAGCTTGCCCCGGTCGGGGCGCGTGCTAAGGAAGCGCGCAGAGACCGGCGGGGACCCCATGAAGCAGATCATCGATGAGTTGGAGCGCAGGCGGACCAATGCGCGCCTCGGCGGTGGGCAGGCCCGCATCGACGCCCAGCACAACAAAGGCAAGCTGACGGCTCGCGAGCGCATCGAGCTGCTGATGGACGTGGGCTCGTTCGAGGAGTTCGACATGTATGTCGAGCACCGCTCGACCGATTTCGGCATGGAGAAGACGAGGATCCCCGGCGACGGCGTCGTCACCGGCTGGGGCACCATCAACGGCCGCGTCGTCTATCTGTTCGCCAAGGATTTCACCGTGTTCGGCGGCTCGCTGTCGGAGACGCACGCCAAGAAGATCATCAAGATCCAGGACATGGCGCTGCAGAACCGCGCGCCGATCATCGGTCTGTTCGACGCTGGCGGCGCCCGCATCCAGGAGGGCGTGGCGGCGCTGGGCGGCTATGGCGAGGTGTTCTTGAGGAATGTGCTGGCCTCCGGGGTCATTCCCCAGATCTCCGTCATCATGGGGCCGTGCGCGGGGGGCGACGTCTACTCGCCCGCCATGACCGACTTCATCTTCATGGTGAAGGACACGAGCTACATGTTCGTGACCGGCCCCGACGTGGTGAAGACGGTGACGAACGAGACGGTGACGGCCGAGGAGCTGGGCGGGGCTTCCATCCACACCACCAAATCATCGATCGCCGATCGCGCCTACGAGAACGACGTGGAGGCGCTGTTGCAGATGCGCCGCCTGATGGATTTCCTCCCCGCCAACAACCGCTCGGGCGTGCCGCTGCTGCCCACGCGCGACGCCCATGATCGCACCGAGGCCTCCCTCGACACGCTCATTCCCGACAACCCCAACAAGCCCTACGACATCAAGGAGCTGATCCTCAAGGTCGCCGACGAAGGGGATTTCTTCGAGATCCAGGAAGCCTATGCCAAGAACATTGTGACAGGCTTCGCCCGCATGGAAGGGGCGACCGTCGGCATCGTCGCCAACCAGCCGATGGTGCTGGCGGGCGTGCTCGATTCGGATGCTTCCCGCAAGGCCGCCCGCTTCGTGCGCTTCTGCGATTGCTTCGGCATTCCCTTGATCACCTTCGTCGATGTGCCGGGCTTCCTGCCGGGCACCGCCCAGGAATATGGTGGCCTGATCAAGCACGGCGCCAAGCTCCTGTTCGCGTTCGCCGAGGCTACCGTGCCGAAAGTGACCGTCATCACGCGAAAAGCCTATGGCGGCGCCTACGACGTGATGAGCTCCAAGCACATCCGCGGCGACGTCAACTATGCCTGGCCCTCCGCCGAGATCGCGGTGATGGGGGCCAAGGGCGCGGCCGAGATCCTCTACCGCTCCGAGCTTGGCGATCCGGAGAAAATCGCCTCGCGCATCAAGGATTACCAGGACCGCTTCGCCAACCCGTTCGTCGCCGCCGAGCGCGGCTACATCGACGAGGTGATCCTGCCGCGTCACACCCGCCAGCGCATTGCGCGCGCGCTCAACATGCTGCGCGGCAAGACCGTCGAGAACCCCTGGAAGAAGCACGACAA
>JANPDA010000335.1:0-5051 GCA_031431235.1 Hyphomicrobiaceae bacterium | reverse complement strand
GAAGCTCCCCTGGCGCACGTCCTGAACGTCGAGGAGCCGACGCCGGGGCACTATCACTGGCCGGACCTGGATGTCGATCTCAGCAGCCAGATCATTGCCAATCCGTCCCGGTTCCCATTGAGGTGGAGTGCAGGGTGAGCTCACGGCCCCGCGCTCACGGCCCGCTCGAGCCGCGGCGCGAGCTCATCCAGGACAATGCGCTGAACGTCGCGAGCCTGGACGTTTGATCTTACGGTAACTGGCCTTTGGCCTGATACCGTTGCGACAGTGTTAGATATGGACCGTGCCATGACCAAATTGATGGACCAGGCCATTGAGGCCCTGAAGGGACTGCCGGAGAGCGAACAGGACGCTATGGCGCGCGAGCTGCTGGCGCGGCTCGAGGAAGAGGAGGAGTGGGATCAGCTCGTGGCATCGCCTAAATCCCAGGCGTGGCTCGAACAGGCGGCGCAGCGAGCAGTCAAATCCCACACAGAAGGCAGAACCAAGCCTTTCGATCCATCGGACGATCAATCCTGATGCAATCGTCGACGACCGCCGAGTTCTGGAGTTGTTATCGGGCGTTGCCGGAGGACGTGCGCGAGAAGGCGCGGCAGAGCTACAGGCTCTGGCGCGCTGACGTGAGGCATCCGAGTCTGCATTTCAAGCGCGTGCACCAAACCGAGCCAATCTTTTCGGTCCGAGTCGGGCGACGTTATCGCGCTGTCGGCACGTTGCTGGAACAAGATCATATCCTCTGGTATTGGATTGGCACACACGGCGAGTACGATAAGATCATCCGATGAGCGAGCCGATGTAATGGGTGCAGAAAGAAAATCAGGCACGACCAATTCGGGACCCGACTTGTGATTCGAATCCCGCTCGAGCCGCGGCGCGAGCTCATCCAGGACAATGCGCTGAACGTCGCGAACCTGGACGTTTGATCCGGCAGTGGCTTGGGAATCGAGGTCGCGTCGCGAGCCTTCTTGTCGACGGCAGCGCTGGACCCGGCTGTGACGGCGCGGACGACGGTAATGGCCAGGCATCGAGGGAGACGGCGGCGTGGATCGATCGGCAGCGCCAGCGGGAGGCACCCTCGGCTTCATCGGCACGGGCGCCATCACCACCGCCGTCGTCGTGGCGGGGCTCTGGCGTGATGGTGGCCGCGTGGATGGGGGATCAGCCGCGAGTGCGCCTTGATCCGCCGCCGAATGCACGGCATGGCGGGATAGGGCCTCGCGGCCTATCCCGCCCTCCGTCCTACTCGTCCGTGAACGGGCCGATGACGAACGGCTCTATCTTCATCCAGGCGGCGAGCTGGGCGTAGGTAAGGCCGACCGACTTGAGATCATAGGTGATGGTCGAGAGCGTGGGGCCGACGCAGCCTTCCTGGCCCTCGGCGTCCTTCACCGTCTTGCAGTTGTCGTCCACGTCCTGGAAGTAGACGCGTCCGTAGATGCCGGGCTTCGACTGGTCGGAGGTGCTGAAGAAGGCATCGACCTCGGCCTCGGCGCTGCCGCCCTCGAAGAAGGCCTGATCGCCCGCCGCCGCGGCCTGCTCGTTGAAGCGCATGCTGTAGTCGTAGTAGCCCGTGTAGGGAACCTGCTTGCCGCCGACGGTCGCGTTGCCGGCCTCCTCCACGAACCGGATCGAGCCCGTCACCTTGTCGTCGATCTGCTTGTCGCCGAGCTTGTAGGAGAGGGCGAGGCCGGCATTGTCGGTCAGCCAGTTGCCGAGCTCGTAGTCGTAGTCCAGCGAGCCGCGGACGGTCGTCTCGGGCAGATAGGAGAAGGGGCCGGAAGCGAGCACGAGGCCATCGAAGCCGAGCGGATCGGGGTTGGTGACCTCGATCGTGATCGTCTTGCCCTCGACGACGCGCGAATAGGCCTTCTTCGCCGCCTTCTCGGCCTTCTTCAGCTGCTCGGAGATCTCCCACCAGCGGGTCACCTCGCGGCCCTGCAGCACGCCGCGGAAGAGGGAAGAGGACTGCTGGCCCTTCACGATATCGATGCGGAGCTTGCCGTTCTGGGGCAGGTAGCGGCCCTTGTCGTCGATGAGGACGTCGCCGCGCAGGATCGCCACCTCGCGCGCGATCTGGCCGGGGCTCTTGGGATTGAAGACGTCGAACTTGATGCTGTAGCTGAGGCTCTTCTCCGGCGTGCGCTGGATCGTGCCGCCCATGATCATGAGGTCGGCGACCGTCAGGTTGGTGATGGTGTAGATGTCGATGCCGGTTGCGCCCGTAGCGCGGCGCGAGCCGAAATCAGCGACGACCTGGCCGGTGACAGCTGATTTCTCGGGGGGAACGAGCTCGAGGCCCCGATCTCCCGACTGGGCGAGGGCAGGCAAGGCGGTTGCCGCAAGCAGCACAGCCGCAGCTGCGAAAGGCCGCGCGGATCGAGGCAGCATGGTCATGTCTGTAGAGCTCCCTGAAGTGCTCGGCAACTTGGGGACGCGGGGCCGATCAGGCATCACGTAGGAAGCACGGCGGCGTTTGTTAAGAGGGGACAGGGTCCGGGGTCCGTCCGCCGCAGCTCTCCGGCCAAGAAGGTGAATGGGTAAAGCGTAGGGCGGATCAGGCGACTTGATCCGCTGTATGGCCAGGACATGGCGGCAAACGGCCTTCGGCATCTCAAGAAGCAGACAGCGCGGTCGGCCGACAACCTCCCGCTTGCAGGGGAGCGGAGGAAAATTCTGACCGGTGGAGCCAGTTTCCTCGACGACGCATTCCGGCCCGGCCGGTTGGAGGCCTATCCTGCACTACCCGGCGCCGCAGCTTTCGGTTAGGGAAGGCGGCCCGCCCCAAAGGTCGGCGGTTCGCAGGACACCTACACCATGACCAAAGTCTTGCCGGCGTACACCCTCGGCTTCATCGGGACCGGCGCGATCACATCCGCCGTCGTTGCGGGGCTTCGCCGCGACGGCGGTCAGACCCCGCCGATCATCCTGTCGCCCCGTGGCGAGGCTGCTTCGCTCCGCCTCGCTGCCGATTTCCCGGCCGTCACGCGCGCCCACGCGAGCCAGGACGTCATCGACCGCTGCGACATGGTCTGCCTCGCCATCCGGCCGCAGCAACTCGACACGGCGCTCGCCGGCCTACGCTTCCGGGCAGACCAGACGGTGGTGAGCTTCGTTGCTGCCGTCACCGTGGCCGAGATCGCCCGCATGGTAGCCCCGGCCAAGGCCGTCGCCCGCGTGATCCCACTCGCCTCGGTCGCGCACAGGAGCGGACCGATCGCGATCTATCCGAGGCTGCCGGCTGTCGCCGCCGTGTTCGCTCCGCTCGGCGATCTGGTCGAGGCCCGGTCCGAGGCCGGGATCATGGCCATGGGTGCGGCCTCCGGGATCATTTCGTCGCATTTCGCATTCCAGGGCCGGATCATCGCGTGGCTTCAGGGCCAGGGTATCGAGCCGGCCGCGGCCTCACTCTATGCGCGCTCCCTCCTCATGAGCCTCGCTGAAGCCTCCAGCCGGACCGGGGACGCCGACCTGGCCTCTCTCCCCTCCCAGTACGAGACGAAGGGCGGCCTCAACGAGCGCACGCGACGGCGCCTGACTGAAGCGGGCTGGCTCGATGCCGTCACGAACGCGCTCGATGCCCTCGTCCTGCGGGAGGATCTGCGCACTGGCGGAACACTACCGTTCTGACAGCCCGTGACGCGAAGGCGAGGACCGCGGTGCGATCGAAGCCTTGGCACAATCGTAGCAGAAGTGTCGGGTGCGTGGCCTGAGCGATGCTACCGACTCGCCCCGACCGACCTGCTCGGCTATGTATGGCACCGGACCGCGCCCATGTGCGCGACCATCAAGGGAGGAGAATCATGTTGCAAGGATTGACTAGGCGGGCGCTTGCGCCACTCGCACTGGCGTTGGCCGTCAGCCTCGCCGCCGGCCCGGCCCTCGCCGACAAGCTGAAGGTCGGCTTCGTCTATGTGGGCCCGATCGGCGACCACGGCTGGTCCTACCAGCATCACCAGGGTCTCGAGGCGATCAAGAAGGAGCTCGGCGACAAGGTCGAGACGACCTATGTGGAGAACGTCTCGGAGGGCCCCGACGCCGAGCGCGTCATCAGCCAGCTCGCCGAGACCGGGCACGGCCTCATCTTCACGACCTCGTTCGGTTTCATGAATCCGTCATTGTAGGTGGCCAAGCAGTTACCCAACGTGAAGTTCGAGCACGCAACGGGCTTCAAGAAGGCCGACAACCTCGCCATCTACAATGCCCGCTTCTACGAGGGGCGCCACGTGGTCGGCCTGCTCGCTGGCAAGATGTCGAAGTCGAATACGATCGGCTACATTGCCTCGTTCCCGATTCCGGAAGTGGTTATGGGCATCAACGCGACTTATCTCGCCGCCAAATCTGTCAACCCCGCGATCAAGCTGAAAGTCATCTGGGTCAACACCTGGTTCGATCCCGGCAAGGAGTCCGATGCGGCCAAGGCGCTGATCGACCAGGGCGCCGACGTGATCATGCAGCACACCGATAGCCCTGCCGCCATCAAGATTGCGCAGGCGCGGGGGGTCTGGGCCGTCGGTCAAGCCTCCGACATGGCCCATTTCGGACCCGACGTGGTGCTGACCTCGATCGTCGACAACTGGGCGCCTTACTACGTCGCGCGCACCAAGGCGGTGCTCGACGGCAGCTGGACCTCGACAGACACCTGGAACGGCCTGAAGGAAGGACTGGTCGGCATCCCGCCGATCAACGCCAAGGTGCCCGAGGATGTGCGCAAGCTGGCCGAGCAGGCGATCGAGGACATCAAGTCGGGCAAGCTCCATCCCTTCACCGGTCCGATCAAGAAGCAGGACGGCTCGGATTGGCTGGCAGCAGGCGCGACCGCGCCCGACGGCGATCTGCTCGGCATGAGCTTCTATGTCGAGGGCATGGAAGGCGAATTGCCGAAGTGAATTGAGGGAGTGGGGAGTAGGGAATAGGGAGTAGCTCTCCAACCGGCTACACCGGAATGCGTGTTGGAGGAAACGTCTCGCGCACACCCATCCACCCGTCATCCCGGACAAAGCCGAAGGCTTTGACCCGGGATCTCAGTTACAAATGCTGCGCCCGTGGCCAGG
>JANPDA010000334.1:0-8119 GCA_031431235.1 Hyphomicrobiaceae bacterium | reverse complement strand
GGATTGCGCGCCGCGGCGTCGAACTCGATGCCGTTGATGATGTCGCCGCGATAGCTCGGCAGCTCTATGTCGCCCTGCTTCTCGGTCGGCGTCGAACGGGGCTTGGCGAACTGGCCGGCAATGCGCCCGACCTTTACGACCGGGCAAGCACCCGCAAACGTCAGCACCACCGCCATCTGCAGGAACACGCGGAAGAAATCGCGGATGTTGTCGGCACCGTGCTCGGCAAAGCTCTCGGCACAGTCGCCCCCCTGGAGCAGGAAGGCATTGCCCTTGGCGACGTCGGCGAGCTCGGCTTTCAGCTCGCGTGCCTCACCTGCAAAGAACAAGGGCGGGAACGACTGGAGCTGCGCCTCGACCGCCTCGAGCACGGCATTGTCGGGATAGTCCGGGATCTGCACGCGCGGCAATACGCGCCAGCTCGACGGCGACCAGGCTGTGGGCATGTGACATGAGCTCCCGGCTACGGCTTCCAACGGGCTCGCGCCCGGCAATGGCTGCGCCGCTTATAGAAGATGGCGCGGGATGTGGCTAGCCGCGCAGCTCGCGCACGAGGTCGAGCAGGGGGGTGGCGGTGATGCCGCCCGCCATGGGAAACTGACCCGTGCCCGGGTATACGACGTATCTTCGGCTCACTCCGAGTGCATCGCAAGCGATGTGGAATCCCTTGCTGACGGTCGGCGCAGTGCTGCGCTTCACCTCGATCGCAACATGAGGCTGCCCTGCCCGTTCGAACAGGAGGTCGATCTCGGCGCCGTCCTCGGTACGATAAAAAAGGGGAATCCAGCGCTCGCCCGCGGACGCAATGAGGTTCTCGATCACGAATCCTTCCCAACTCGGACCTACGATCTGATGCCCGAGCACATCATGCCACGTTTCAAGCTCGAGAAGTGTGTGCAGAATTCCGCTGTCACGCACATAGATCTTGGGCGAGCGTGTAAGTCTCTTGCCAATATTGCCACTCCAGGGTCGCAGGCGTCGCACGAGCATCAGATCGACAAGGAGATCGACGTACCGCCCGATAGCCGTGGCCGAGACCTCGAGCCCGCTTGCGAGGCGCGCCTTGTTGAGGAGCGTGCCTTGGCCGTTGGCCAGCATTGTCCATAGCCGGCCGATCGTCTCGGCTGGCATGCGCGGTGCGAACATCGGCACGTCGCGCTCGAGGTAGCCGCGGATAAATCGCTGTCGCCAGCGGAAGCTCGCTGGATCGCTCGGCGCCAGGAGGCTTTCGGGAAAGCCGCCCCTGACCCAGGCCGCCTCGGTCTCATGGCCTGCCGCCGCAGCCTCGGCAGCGGTCAAGGGCAGAATGTCGAGGTAGGCTATGCGGCCTGCCAGAGTCTCGGAGGCTTGTTGCATGAGGCCGATCGAGGCGGAGCCGAGCAGCAGGAACTGTCCGTGTCGAAATCCTTGCTCACGGCGCTCGTCGATGACCCCGCGCAGAACTGCAAACAGGCCGGGCGAGCGGTGGATCTCGCGATCACGATGAGCTTGCCAGCTTGGGCCCTGAGATAGGCATCCGCATCTCCGAGGCGGCGCGCGTCGACCGGTCGCTCGAGGTCGAGGTAGATTGCCGATGCCCCGCGCTCGGCAGCGATCCGGCGCGCAAGCGCGGTCTTGCCGACTTGACGTGGGCCAAGGAGGACTACGGCCGGCGCCTCGTCAAGACGCTCGCGGAGGGTCGATTCAACTGATCGGGTTATCCATTTCATGCCCGGAAATCATACACCAGACGTCTGAATTCCGGCAATGAAAAACGAGTCCGACAGCCGCTGCTGTCCACTCGCGAGACTCGCGAACAGACTTCTCAGCATGCTTCCTGGCGAAACTCATCACCGGAATCCTGACATCAGGCGTTCGATTTCCGGGGTTCCCGGTGGCGGAACGGCACGCGGCTGGCAATCAATCTGGCCGCCCCTCGTTCCCCTCGAACTTCGGCATGGTGGCGTGGCCTTGGGCGGCGATGCCGTCGCGTTTGAGGACGCGCAGGACGGTCAACCAGAGTATTCGCAAGTCGAGCATGAACCCCAGATGGTCGACATACCAGACGTCGAAGCGGAACCGCGTCGGCCAATCGAGTGCGTTGCGGCCATTGACCTGGGCCCAGCCGGTGATGCCGGGGCGCACATGGTGGCGGCGCGCCTGCTCGCGGTCGTAGCGGCCCAGATACTCGACGAGGAGTGGGCGCGGGCCGACGAGGCTCATCTCGCCCCGCAGCACGTTCCACAGCTCGGGCAGCTCATCGAGGCTGGATGAGCGAAGGAAACGGCCGAAAGCGGTCAACCGGACCGCATCGGGCAGCAGCTCGCCGCCTGCGCCGCGCGCGTCAGTCATGGTGCGGAACTTGACCAGATGGAACGCGCGCCCGTGCAGGCCGGGGCGGATCTGGCGGAAGAGCACCGGCGCACCGAGCTTCCAGCGCACGACCAGCGCCAGCCCGATCAGCACCGGCGCCAGCACGGGTGCGGCCGCCAGCACCAAAGCGAGATCGAACGCTCGCTTGCCCCAGGCGCGGTAGGCCGCCGTGCCCGGCCGTGTGATCGGTCCCTCCATCATAGCCCGGCCGCCATGCCGCCATCGACTGCAAGACCCGCTCCGGTGATGAAGGCCGCATCGTCCGACAGCAGGAACAGCGCCGCCTTCGCCACGTCCTCGACCGTGCCGAAGCGGCGCAGCGGGGTCTGCTCGATCAGCGCCTTGGCGATGCCGGGATTCTTCAGCGCGCGATCGGTCAGGGCGGTCTCGATGAAGCCCGGCGCCAGGTAGTTCACGCGGATGCCGAAATGGGCATACTCGACCGCAAGGCCGCGAGTCAGCGCCGCAACCGCGCCCTTGGTCGCGGAATAGGCGACAGCTTGGCGCGTGCCGCGCGAAGCAAGGATCGAGGCGAGATTGAGGATCGAGGCTCTGCCGGATGAGCGCAGCAGCTCGAAGCAGTCGCGCGACAGGCGGACGACACCGTCGATGTTGACGCCACTCAGTTGCTCCCAGTCTTCGTCGGTCAAGTGACGGAAGTCGGCGCGGACGTTGATGCCGGCATTGTTGACGAGGATGTCGAGGCGGCGGTGGCGGGCGGCAATGCGGGCGGCCAGCGCGACGATCGCCGCGGGCACTGTCACATCGAGGCCGTGTGCCTCCGCCGAGCCGGCGAGCGCCTCGATCTCGCTGGCTGTGTCCGCGGCAGCCTCGCCGTCCACATCCGTCACATAGACATGGGCGCCTTCGGCGGCGAGCGAGGCTGCAATTGCCTTGCCGATGCCGGCGCCTGCCCCCGTCACGAGTGCGATGCGATCCTGAAAGCGCATGGCCACGATCCCCCGATGGTTGTGGCTGCGAGCTTTAGGCGTTGGCGCGGCTCCGGGCAATGCAGGTGGGGCCCGGCGCAAGAGTGGGACACAGAAATCCGTCATCCCAGGTCGCAGGCCGATCTGGGACCTTCGCCGGCAGGGTGGTGCGCGTGGAAAAGATCCCGGGTCGCACATTCGTGCCGGAGGCGCGCTTTCCGGTGCGTCCGTGCGCCCGGGATGACGGGTGGTTGGAGTTTGTGGTGATACCACTCCACCCGGCCATGCGAGCGTGGTTGGGAAGCCGACAATTCAACGAAAACTCGAATCGATCTTTCGCTCCCTCTTTCGGTGTTTCTTCGCCTCGTCCTGGTAGACAGGCAACAAGCGTCGAGCAGAGCCGGCAACCGGCTGAGGGGATAGGCATGTTTCTCATCAGGACAGCATTCTGGATCGGACTGGTCGTGCTCTTGCTACCGACCGATCAGCAGCAGCAGGAGCATCTGGCTGGCTTTGCCCGGCAGAAGATCGTCTGGGCGATGACCTTTTGCGATCGCGAGCCGGTTTCCTGCGAGCGGGCCGGAGAGTTCTGGGCGCTCTTCCTCACCAAGGCCGAGTTCGGTGCCAAGCTCGCGATCGAGCTGATCCAGCACGGCACGGACGGCACAGGCGACGACCTTCGGGTCAGCTCGGCATACTCGGCGGGTTGAGCGCATCGCTGTTGCGCCCGCTAGCATCGGGACCATATGAAGGGTGGCAATCCTGCCCTTCGGCCCCCCCAGGCTCGCCATGACGATCGAGCAGATCACCAGCGACTTCGAGCTCCTCGACGAATGGGAGGACAAGTACCGCTATGTGATCGAGCTGGGCCGCTCGCTTGCGCCCATGGTCGAGAGCGATCGCACCGAGGCGAACAAGGTGCGCGGCTGCGCCAGCCAGGTCTGGCTGGCAACGTCGGTCGAGCCCGGCCAAGCCGGCGAGCCGACCCGGCTCGCCTTCACTGGCGACAGCGACGCCCATATCGTCAAGGGCCTGATTGCGATCCTGCTCTCGATCCATTCCGGCAAGACAGCGGCCGAGATCGCAGCAACCGACGCGCTGGCCGTGTTCGCGGGCCTCGGTCTGAAGGATCACCTGTCGCAGCAGCGCTCCAACGGCCTCGCCTCCATGGCCCAACGCATCAAGCGCGATGCGGCGGCGGCGCTCGGCTGAGGGACGGCGGCGACCGCCTCGGCATGAACCAGGTAGCGCAGCGGTCCGGATAGGCGCGCGTCAAGGGGGTAGCAGGTGACCAGCAACAAGGATCGAGCTTGGTCATCGAGCCCGAGGGGGCCCGCGCGGCTGTCGGCCACGGACATGTGGGTGACGCGGTAGACGTCCGATCGGCCGTCGGCTCCGGTCAACCGGATCTCGTCGCCGGGCCGCAACCGGCCGAGGAATGCGAAGTGGGTGTCGCGGTGGCCGGCGATGACGGTGGTGCCCGGCTCGCCCGGCAGCGCCGAGCCATTGACATGCGCAGGCCCGAACGCCAGCGCCTGGCCGCTGGCGCCACCGAGCACGATCGCGCTTCCCCCGAGACGCGGCACCTCGAGGCGCGCGATCGGCGTCATGTCGGCCCAGGGCCAGGGCTTGACCGCATGCCCCTCGGCGAGCGTCGCGGCAAACGCCCGATCGAGCAACACCTGGGCGAGCAGGGCCTTGGCATGGATGTAGCCCGCGCCCGCGACCAGCCAGAGGCCCATGGCAGCGGCGAGCGCCGCCATGGGGAGGAGAGGTTTCGAGCGCCTCACGGCCGCCCTCCTGCGGTCCGCCGAGCCAACAGCAGCAGAAGGCTGCCTGCCAGGAGCACGAGACCGATCAGCAGCCGCAGCTCGGCGTCGGTCGCGGTCGCGGGGTAGGCGACGCTGTTGCCCGTGAGATTGCCGGTCAGCGCATTGGCGGCGGTCCGCGGCGCGGCCGAGATCGCCGAGGCCGGGATCAGGCCGTCGCCCTGCAGGGTCGCATGTTGCAGCCCGGGCGTTCCGCCGGCACGGTCGTCGACGGGCGTTCGCTGCTCGCCGAACACCTTGTCGAAGTCCCAGCCGGCCGGCAGGTTCAACGGCAGCTCGGCGCGGGAGAGATGAGTGCCGGCAGGTCGCGAAGGCGTCTCGTCGACGGCAACGAGGCTCGTGAGGCGGCTGACCAGATGGTGCTCGAGCGCGAGCGCGAGGATCCGCTGGTTCGCCACGTCCTGCGTGCGGTTGCCGATCGTGCCGGCCACCTCCTCGTCGGTGATGCGCCGGCGGGCCCAGAGCTTGGAGATCCCCGAACCCGCGGCCGCGCCCGCCACCGGCAAGCGCACGACCCAGGGCGTCTCGCCCGCCAGGCCACGCACCTCGATCGAGCCGGCGAGCTTGTCCGCTCGGATGGCGACCACCAGAGGCTCGCCGCGATAGAGATCAGCCAGCGGCGAGGGCGTGACGTCGGCCTGCATCTCTGGCAGATCGACGGCGAGGTCGGTGACGGCCGGCGCCTCGAGCTTCTCGAACAGAGCCCGCATGCGCGCCTCGACCTCGCCGGTCTCGCCGATGTGGGTGAAGGTGCCGCGGCCGATCTCGGCGGCCTGCGTCATCAGATGGGTGTTCGGCGCCGAGCCGATGCCGACCATGAAGATGCGGCTGCGGCCCTTCCTCGCGTTGATCGCTTCGAGCAGCTGGCGCTCGTTGCCGATGTCGCCATCGGTCAGGAACACGACTTGGCGGATCCGCGCGTGATCGTCGGGGCGCGGATCGGTGAGCGCGGCGATCAGCGCCGGCACCATCTCGGTGCCGCCATTGGACTCGAGGCCGGCGACGAAGCGATCGGCGGTCGCCACATGACCGGCGTCACCCGGCTGGGTGTCGGGAAACAGCACGTCGAACGTATCGTCGAAGCGCACCACGTTGAATCGATCCTCGGGCTTCAGCCGGCCGAGTGCCCAGCGCAGGCTGTCGCGCGCCTGCCTGATCGAATCCCCGCCCATCGAGCCCGAATTGTCGATCACGAACACGATCTCGCGCGGCAGCGGCTTCTCGGTGGGCGAGGCTGCCGGCGGCGTCACATAGGCGAGCAGATAGTCGGCGTTGCCGACATGCTCGCGGAAGAGGCCGACCGCGGGCGTCCTGCCTGGCGCGGCCTGCCAGTTCAGCTCGAAATCGCGGTCGGCGGGGACAGCGCCGTCAAGCGTGATCAGACGGGCGCCATTCGCGGTTTCTTCGGTCTTGACGGCATGGTGCGGGCTCTCGACCACGCCGAGCGGGAAGCCCGGTTGCAGCCGGACAGAGATGGTGACGGGATTGATCGGCGCATGCTCGCGCGGATCGAGCACCGGGAACGCGAGGCGATCGCGGTCGGGGACGGGATCGCTGACCTTGCCCCAGCCCTGGCCTCCCGCGCCCAGATCGACCGTCTGGACGACCGGCGCCGGGACGTAGCGGGGTCCGACCACCAGTGGAATGCGCAGCGAGAACTCATCGCCCGACTGGCGCACGCTCTCCTGATACTCGATCTGGATGACGATGCCTTCGCCCGGCCCGATATTGGCGAGCGAGGTCGTGAACATGTTGGGCCGCTCCTGCTCCATCAAGGCGGCCTTCTTGCCGGCCGCCTTCGCCTCCTCGTAGACCCGCTTGGCCTCCTGGCGCTCCTTGATGGAGCCGACGATGATACGCTCGCCGACGATCATCTTCAGAGCATCGACGGCGGCACCGTCGGGCAGCGGGAAGACATAAACTCCCTCGACCCAGCCATTGGTTGGGTTGGCGTAGCGTTGGGTCAGCACGGTGCGAGCGACCGGGCCGCTGATCACGACGCTGACATCGGTGCCCAGGCGCGGCGCTTCCACAAAGCGGCCCTCGCCGTCGACCGCGAACAGGAGCGAGCCCGCCCGCATCTCGCCGGGCGAGACCAGATTGGCGGCGCGCGCCGTGGATGCGAGCATCGCGATCAGGAGAAGCGCGAGGACCATGAGCCGCATGGGCATCAGGCCCTGCAGCAGCACGGGCAGGCGGATGGGTCTGGGTGAAGCTTGGATCGGCATCGGGAACCTCTCGATCTAGGAGAACGGACCCACAGCATCCGCGCGCGGGCTGCCCAAGATCGAGCATCATCATCGGGTTTCTTACGTATCGCGCCGCCGGCTGAAGGGGTCGCCGGCCTTGCCTGAGGCCACGATGTCCGGATATGTGCGGTTCTGTGCGGATTGAAGGGTGACCGACCGCCATGTCGCTGACGCAGGACCAGAGGCTGACCGAGGAGGAGAGCCGCGGCATCGCCACTGTGGTGCGCGAGGAGATCGCGCGCCGCCGCATCACCCGCCAGCGCCTGGCCGACGATGCGCGGGTATCGCTCTCGACCCTCGAGAAGGCGCTGGCTGGGCGACGGCCGTTCACGCTCGCGACGATCGTGCGGATCGAGGAGGCGCTCGGGCTCGCGCTGCGTCGCCGCAGCGAGCCGGCCTCGGTGCAAGTGATCGGCAATGGCATTGTCGCGAACGAGATCGCGCCCGAGACGCTCGGCTCCTATGCCCGGCCGGCCGTCAGCTGGATCGAGGGCGCCTATCTGACGCTCAGGCCGTCATTCGGGGACGCGAGCGCGATCTACGCCTATCGGACCGAGATCGTCTGGAGCGATGTGGCATCCTCCCTCGTCTTTACCGAATCGGAGCGGCTCGATGCCGCTTTCACGCAAGCGGGCGTCGTCTCGGTGCCGCATCAATCGGGGCACATCTATCTCGTGACCAACCGGCACGGGCAGCATCGCTTGATCATTCTCGCGCGGCCAACTATCGGCGGCGAGATGCACGGATTATTGACGACGCT
>JANPDA010000333.1:0-25353 GCA_031431235.1 Hyphomicrobiaceae bacterium | reverse complement strand
CGCCAACGCGGCAGGCCTTCGGCGGCCTGCGTCGGCTCGCGGCGGCGCGACGGGAAGGTCGGGGGGATGCGGTCGGGCGCGTTCATGGATGAAATCTATCATCGCTTGCAGCGGTTGTCGCGGCCCCAGAAGACCGATGCGTCGGGCTTGCGGCATCCCGCGACCCGATCGACCTCCGCAATGAAGGGCGTGCGCAGCTCATGGCGCCCGACCGAATTTCTTCGCCAACGTCTCGCGCATCATGTCTGCGATCGCGAGGGAACCGGCGTCCGGCCCGCCACTCAGGCCGGCAATGGCACCGCGGTGCTCGATCTCGCCCTTGTGCTGGATGAGCTTCCGGCTGCCTTCGACCGTCTCGACCTCGATCGCGATCACCACGATCGCCTTCAGCATGGCCGCGAGCCGACCCTCATCCATCTTGGCGCTGGTCCAGGGCGGCTTCGGCGCGAGGCGGCTCTCGAAGAAGGCGCTGAGGCGATCGACATGGCCGAGCGTCTCTGTCTCGGGCAGGAGCCGAGCGGTGCCAGTGAGATGCACGGCGGTGTAGGTCCAGGTCGGCACCTGATTGGGGACGCCGTACCAGTCGGGGCTGATGTAGGCGTCCGGCCCCTGGCAGGCGAGTAGCGCCTTGGAGCCGTCGCCGATCCGCGTGTGCAACCTGTTGGCGCGCGCCACATGCAGCTCGACCCTGAGGCTGCCACCAGCGCGCTCCTCGACCAGGAACGGCGCGTGCACGCCCGCCGGGGCATCGGCGGCCGAAGCCAGGACGAGAAGGCCGAATCCGCGCTCCCTGAGGAGTGCGATCGCTGCCGTCCTGTCGATTGCAAAGGCTGGAGGGATGTACATGCGTGGGCTTTCTTGTCCGGAGGCTGGGCTCTTGTTCGCGAGCAAGCTTTTCGCTCACGGCGGCGATGAAGGCTCATGAGGTGATCAGGCTGCTCGAAGTCGACAGCTGGCGCCATTCTCGCCATGCACTACGCGATCGTCATCGAGCAAGCCAACGCCAACTACTCGGGCCATGTGCCCGATCTGCCGGGCTGCGTAGCGACTGGTGTCATCCCCGATGAGGTCGCGCGTGAGCTGAAAGAGGCAGTGCGGTTCCACATCGAAGGGCTGATCGCGGACGGGCTGCCGGTACAGCGACCGACAACGGTTGCGGAGTATGTGAAGGCGTGAATGCCGGCCAGCCTGCTGCTCACTCGACTTGCTACCGCCCCGGCACCCAATTCGTCCCCGCCAGCGGCACGCGAGCCATGGCTGCGGCTTTCACCGTCAGCGCGGCGAGATCCTCGGGCTCGAGGTTGTGTACGGCTCTTGCCGCAGGCGTGAGCGAAAGCCAAAACGCAAGTCTCTACTCGGCGGCCTCATTGTGGCGAGGTGCCTCGAAGGCCCGTCGAACCATCTCTGGATTGCTCGCGATCACATGCAGATAGGCGCGCGCCGCCTGGTCGGGCTCCGACTTGCCCTGCTCCCAATCCCTCAAGGTCCCGATCGGGATGTGGAACTGTGCCGCGAACTCCTCCTGGGTCAGATGCAATGCACGGCGGATGACTTTGGCGCGTGGCACCCGTTTCAAGTGCCGCTCGCGCTCGGGTGTGCGCGGCGGATTGTCGGGATCGCTCAGGGCTGCGGCGACGATCTCCTCTTCGGTCATTCGTCTGAGGCCGGGCCAGTCGGTCCGGTCAGGCGGAAATGGGCGCGTGGTTCCATCGGGCAGCACCTCCACGAGCGTCCCATCCTCAAGTCGCCTTGCCCTGATCGTATGCTCGCTGCTCATGTCTGTTCGCCTTGCGGGCCGATATGATCCGGGTTCGATCTTCACGATCTGTGTAGGCAACTATGATTGTGACACTTTTGACAACGCCGGTGGCCAAGAGGCGAATCTCCCCATAGTCCTCCGACTCGTCTTCCTCCACCAACAAAAACGGGTCCTCGAACACGAGGCTGGCAGTGAGAAAGCTAATCTTGTGCTTCCGGAGATTGTCCTCCGCTTTCCGGTCGTCCCATTCAAACGAGTAGGTTTCCGTGAACATAATGGCTGCCAGTAGAAATTGCAAGCACGCCCGACGCGAACCCTCTACCGCCCCGGCACCCAATTCGTCCCCGCCAGCGGCACGCGGGCCATGGCGGCGGCCTCGACGGTCAGCGCCACCAGGTCCTCGGGCTCGAGGTTGTGGACGTGGCTCTTGCCACAGGCGCGCGCGATGGTCTGGCATTCGAGCGTCATCACTTTGAGGAAGTTGGCGAGGCGCCGGCCGGCTTTCACCGGATCGAGGCGCTTGGCGAGCTCGGGATCTTGGGTGGTGATGCCGGCGGGGTCGCGGCCCTCGTGCCAGTCGTCGTAGGCTCCCGCCGTGGTGCCGAGCTTCTGGTACTCGTCCTCCCAGATCGGATCATTGTCGCCCAAAGCCACCAGCGCCGCCGTGCCGATCGAGACCGCGTCGGCCCCGAGCGCGAGCGCTTTGGCAACGTCGGCGCCGTTGCGGATGCCGCCCGAGACGATCAGCTGCACCTTGCGATGCATGTTGAGATCCTTCAGCGCCTGGACGGCCTGCGGGATGCAGGCGAGCGTCGGCTGGCCGACATGCTCGATGAACACCTCTTGCGTTGCCGCGGTGCCGCCCTGCATGCCGTCGACCACGACCACATCGGCGCCCGACTTCACGCTGAGCGCGGTATCGTAGTAGGGCCGCGCGCCGCCGACCTTGACGAAGATCGGCTTCTCCCAATTGGTGATCTCGCGCAGCTCGCGCATCTTGATCTCGAGATCGTCGGGGCCGGTCCAATCGGGATGGCGGCAGGCCGAGCGCTGGTCGATGCCCTTGGGCAGCGTGCGCATCTCGGCGACGCGGTCGGAAATTTTCTGGCCGAGCAGCATGCCACCGCCGCCGGGCTTGGCGCCTTGCCCGACCACCACCTCGATGGCGTCCGCCTTGCGCAAGTCGTCCGGGTTCATGCCATAGCGCGATGGCAGGTACTGATAGACGAGCGTCCTCGACTGGCCGCGCTCCTCGGTCGTCATGCCACCGTCGCCGGTCGTGGTCGAGGTGCCGGCGATGGTCGCGCCGCGCCCGAGCGCTTCCTTGGCCTGGGCCGAGAGCGAGCCGAAGCTCATGCCGGCAATGGTGATCGGGATCTTGAGTTTCAGAGGCTTCTTGGCGAAGCGCGTGCCGAGCACCACCTCCGTCGAGCACTTCTCGCGATAGCCTTCCAGCGGATAGCGCGAGATCGAGGCGCCGAGGAACAACAGGTCGTCGAAGTGGGGGAGCTTGCGCTTGGCCCCGGCACCGCGGATATCATAGATGCCGGTCGCGGCAGCGCGCCTGATCTCGCTGAGCGTGTACTCATCGAAGGTCGCGGAGCGGCGGGGGGTGGTCGGGGGGATCAGGGCGGCTTCTTTGGGGTTCATTGTGGGGCTCTTGGTGGGTGGGTTCTACTGAGCGGACAGGGCTCAAATCGGCTCGCGAAGCGGCGTCTCAGTCGGTTTTCTCAGTCCTGCGCTTCCGTTTCCGGTCTCGGGTGTTGCTGGCGATCTCACGCAGGGCTCTGTCTCCGGCAAGCTCCCGTTCCAACCGAGCCCGCTCCTTGAACTGCGCAATCTGCTCAGCGGCTCTGTTGTCGGCGTCATCCTTGCTGCGCTGACCGCGGTGCCCGGCGGCAATCACGGGGCGGCCATCGATGCGGATCAGCTCGCGCATCTTGTCGAGGAACTGGTCGAGTGTCGTGGGACGGCGCTGCTCGGCCTGGCTTTCAAAGAACTCGAGTGTGAGGCTGGTGATCGCATTCAGTGCCACGATCTCCCCTTCGGCGTAATAGTTCTTGGCAACCTTGGCCTCGGCAACCGTCGGCAATTCACTGTCGAAGTTGGTCAGGCCCGCGCCTTCCTTGGCAGCGTCGACCCGATCGAAGATGACCTCGGCCGCGGTCTGCTGGGTCACCGCCCAATGCATGGCATTCTGGATCGCTGCGAAGAAGGCACCGTGCTGGCGGGCATTGCCCGGGTCATAGTCGTTGCAGAACGAGGCCAGCTCCAGCACCCGCGTCCACATGCGCCGCTCGGAGCTGCGGATATCGCGAATGCGCTCGAGCAGCTCGCCGAAATGATCCGGCAGCCCGCCGGGGTTCTTCAGGCGCCGATCGTCGATGACGAAGCCCTTGGTGAGGTACTGGAACAGCTTGTCCGTGGCCCAGATGCGGAACAGGGTTCCCATGGGGCCGCCGACCCGGTAGCCGACCGAAATCAAGGCGTTGAGGTCATAGGACAGGACTTCCCTGCTGACCTGACGGGTTCCTTCCAGGCGAACCTGCCGGAATTTCCGGCAGGTTGACGCTTCTGCTAGCTCGCCCTCTGCGTAAACATTGCTCAGGTGTTCAGCCACGGTTCTGCGGTCGACGCCGAACATCACCGCCATCTGCGCGTGGGTTGCCCAGAACGTGTCGCCCTGAACCTGCAGATCGACTCGAACTCCGTCCTTGGCCTGATAGACGAGAAAGCGGTCGCCTGTGCTCTCGTCCTCGGACAAGGCAACAGGGCCGGTTCGCGCGCTCAAGTCGGGGCGCAGTGGGGTCGGAGGATCGCTGTGCTTGGACATAGGACTTCTCGGATTGCACGTAAGGTTACGGTGTCATCAATCTGCCACCCGCCGCCCTTGCGGCGTCGAGCCAACCCGCCCAATAGGGTGCGCCAACGATCAGCGCAACCAGCATTGCAAACACACCAAGCAGCAAAATCGCGATTCCCTTAAAGTACACATGCTTGGTCAGCGCGGCGGTTTGTCGATCAAATCGATTCAATTTCTTGGTCGATTTTCTCCTGAAGCTCTCGATTGCGGCGATTGATGATGGATCCAGTGCCAGTGTGACACCGATCGGCGCATGCCGACGCGGCCCTTCAAGTGTTACTTGTGCCAAGATCTGCCGCAAGCAACGTGAAATTGTCGGACCGATTGTTACCTGCAGGAAATTGAGAGCCTCTCGTTGCGCATAGTGCTTACCTACCAACAACAATGTAATGGTTGCGGCAATGGCGACGCTGCCTCGCCAGAATGAAAATTGAACGGACGCAACGCAACCTGGTGGTAATTTTGATTGCAGCTCCGTTTCGGTAACAACCTCTAGAATGTCCTTATTTCTGTCCAAGAACCCAACCAGAGCGGCGTTGACATCAGTGCTGGATTCCTGGACATCTCCTCCATGCATATCGACGTAAATGCTATGAACAGATAACCGCCCATTGGAAACTACGCCGTCGCCGAGCCCCCCATAACGCGCCGGGCGCACTTCAGCCCTTTCAAATCTCGACGAGATTGATCGTTCTGTATTGGAATTGGTATCGACGGTAATATTACCGCGAAATATAAGCGTTAAGTGTTGCATTGTGTACGTCACCTAGCCGTGTAGGTTGGGTTAGAGCGGGCCGAAGCGTTCGATGTCGGAAACGGGCGCCCAATCCCGCTCGTAACCCAACGCCCAGCACCGTGGCATTCAATAGGACCGCACGTCGCGCGGTTGTTGGGTTACGCGCGGGAGTGAAGGCTTGCGTACCATTCAAACCGCTTCGGCCCGCGCTAACCCAACCTACATTACTCAGCGGCAGCCTTCGCGCCGCCTTGCCGATGAACCGCCCGCTCGACCGCATCCGGATCGGAGACGATCACCGCCAGCAGCGCCAGCCCGACCCGATCCGGCACGACTGAGCGGTCTTCCCAACTCTTCAGCGTCGCCAGCGGTATCCCGAATTTGGTGGCGAATTCCTCCTGGGTGAGGCCGAACGATTGGCGAATGATGTCGCCGTGGGGACGGCACACCATGAGCGCCAGTTGTTCTTCTGTCATCGGCTGCGCGTCCGGATCCGCCAGCGCCGCAGCTTCGACCTCCTCGTCGGTCATGGCATCGAAGGCGGTCCAGTCCGGCTCGTGCGGATTGTTTCGATCAAGCCTGTACCTCGTGATGTTTTCTTCTTTCATGTCGTGTGGCCCTTCGAGCAGAAATGAAGGGCAGGTGTTGCCTCGCAACGCAAAATGTCACGTGTATCAGTCGGTCTCCGACGAAACCCAATGCATTGTACCGCAACTCATCGGCGGTGTCGTCAGGCTCCTCGATCAGGTGTGGGTCCAGGAAGATGGCCGCGGCGGTTCTGAATTCGATCCCAGTTTTCGTTGATTGATCTGGTCCTTGTCTTCGTCCCATTCGAATACTCTTTCGTCGGCCATTGGTTCCCCGCCCGATCCGGTCCCTGCCAGGATCAAACCTCACGCCCCACTCAATACGCCTCCGCATTATCCACGTGGAAATTGTACAGCTTCCGAGCCGATCCGTAGCGCCGGAACTTCGCGGCATCGGCCTTCATTCCCGCCCGCTCCAGGAGCCGTTCCAACTTCGCCAGGTGATGCGGCGTCATTTCCTTCTCGATGCAGTCGGCGCCGAGGCTCTTCACCTTGCCGCGCACATAAAGCCTTGCCTCATAGAGAGAATCCCCCAATGCATCGCCGGCGTTGCCGAGCACCACCAGCGCGCCCGCCTGCGCCATGAACGCGCTCATGTGACCGACCGACCCGCCGACGACGATGTCGACGCCCTTCATCGAGATGCCGCAGCGCGCCGCCGCATCGCCCTCGATCACCAGCAGGCCGCCATGGGCCGTCGCGCCCGCCGACTGGCTGGCATTGCCCTTCACGCGCACGAGCCCCGACATCATGTTCTCGGCGACGCCGGTCGAGACGTTGCCGTGGATGATGACGGTCGCTTCCTTGTTCATGCCGGCGCAATAGTAGCCGGCCGTGCCCAAGATCTCGACCGTGATCGGGCTCATCAGGCCGACCGCGAGCGCGTGCTCGCCTTCCGGGTGCTGCAGCGTCCAGTGGGTCTCGTTCGAGCCCGCTTTCACGCCCTGCAGCCGCTGATTGACCTGAGTGAGGCCTTCCTTCTGGACGTCCAGGATGGAAGAATTGTGAGATTGTGAGTTGTGAGTTGCGAGTTGCGGATTGTGCGGAGCCGCGGCACCGCGACGATCGCTAGCTTTTTTCATTCCTTGCCTCCAATGCGCGAATGAGGGATCGGAGCATCTTGCTGATGTCATCGCATTCTTTGGCCATCGGCGCGACCTCTTCGCTACTCAAGAGCTCAACGCGGGTCGCGATGATGAGATGAGTCTCCAATTCGCGCGCCGACCCGAGCGCGACTCGCAAAAACTGGATGAAATATCCGGTCTGATCTCGCCCGTAGCCCTCGGCTATGTTTGCAGCGATGGACACTGCGGCTCGTCTAATCTGAGACGACATGCCGTAGACCTCATCTCGAGGAAAATTCTTGGTTTGGCGATAGCAGGATTCAGCGAGAGCAATTGATTTTTGCCAGACGTCGAGATCCTTGTGCGAGCTGATTTTGGTCTTCTCAGTCATCGGCAATAGCTTCCTCGACCATCACAACTCACAATTCACAACCTCACGCTCTTCCACCCCACGAATACACCACCGCCGGCTCGGGCTCCCAGACCTTGGCCTTGTCGATGCCCGGCAGCGAGCGCAACGCGCGGAACTCCGAGCCGAAGGCGACCCAGTCGTCGGTCTCGGCCATGACGGCCGGCTTGCAGGCGATCGGATCGCGCAGCACGGCGAACCCGTCGGCGGTGCCGGCGAGGAAAGTATAGAAGCCGTCGAGGTCCGCGAGCGAGCTCTCGAGTGCCTCCTCCAGGCTCGCCCCTTCGCGCAGCTTCCAAGTGAGATAGGCTGCGGCGACCTCGGTGTCGTTCTCGGTCTGGAACTCCATGCCGGCGTTTTTCCGCAGCCACTCCCGCAACCGGTTGTGGTTCGAGAGCGAGCCGTTGTGCACGAGGCAGAGATCCATGCCGGTTGCGAACGGGTGCGAGCCCGCCGTCGTCACCGCCGATTCCGTCGCCATGCGGGTGTGGCCGATGGCATGGCTGCCCCGAGCGCTGTCGAGGTCATAGAGCTCGGCCACGTCCTTGGGCAGCCCGACCTCCTTGAAGATCTCGATGGTGCGGCCGGCGCCGACGACACGAACACCGGGCTCCTCGGCGGCCAGATAGGCTCGCACCTCGTCCTCGGTGGCCTTGGTCTTCAGCACGCAATGATTGCCGATCGGGGCTGCCGACGTCTTGCCGTGCAGATCGGTCAGGGCGCCCGCGAGCGCCTTCCAGTCGTGACTGCGATCGCTATGGGCGAGCGTGATCTTCAACTCGTCCTCGGCGACTGGATCACGGTAGATGGCCACGCCCGCGCTGTCCGGTCCGCGGTTGGTCATCTCGATCAACATCGGCGTGAACAGACGCCCGAGCTTGCCTTCGAGCTTCTTGTCCTTGAGATAGAGGCCGACGATGCCGCACATGGTTGGGTCCTTGCCGATGGGTCCGGTCGAGTGATCATCTAGCACTCCGGCATGGGTTTTTCAATCGCCAGGAATAAAAGTTTCATCAGGAGAATATGTTTGCGGGATTGCGCGCCACGCATGGCACGCCCCACATCGCAGTGATAATCTGGTTTCAAACCTGCTTGTCCGAGGATACCCGCCATGACCCGCACCAACATCGAGGTTGTCCCGCTGACGCCACTGATCGGCGCGGAGATCGAGGGTATCGACCTGTCGCGGTCGCTCGACGAGGGCTTGGTCGGCGACCTGAAGGACGCGCTCCACCGGCATCTGGTGCTTTTTTTCAAGGACCAAGACATCACACCCGAGCAGCATGTGGCTTTTGCGCGCTGTTTCGGCGAGATCGAGCCGGCCCATCCCGTCTTCGACAAGGTGCGCGAGTGCCCCGAGGTCACGATCATCGAGCAGCAGGGGGAGCGCGGCATCTACAATGACGAATGGCACACGGATGTGACTTTCCGCGAGCAGCCGGCACTCGCTTCGATTCTCTATGGCAAGGTGATCCCGCCGGTCGGAGGCGACACGCTGTGGGCGAGCATGTATGCGGCCTATGACGCGCTCTCGGCGCCGTTGAAGCGGCTCGTCGAGGGGCTGAGCGCCGTCCACGACATCACGGAAGGGTTCGGGGACATCGTCACGGGCCGCGACGGCCTCGCCAAGGTTCGTGCGATGCAGGAGAGATTCCCACCCGTCGTGCACCCGGTCGTGCGCACCCATCCCGTGACCGGTCGCAGGTCGCTCTTCGTCAACCGCTCCTTCACGACGCGCCTCCTCGGCATCAACAAGATCGAGAGCGAGCACCTGCTGGAGATGCTGCTGCGCCACGCGGAGCAGTCGAGCTTCCAGGTCCGCTTCCGCTGGCGGCAAGGCTCGATCGCCCTGTGGGACAACCGCTGCACGCAGCACTACGCCGCCAACGATTTCTCGCCCGCGCATCGGCTGATGCACCGCGTGACAGTCGTGGGGGATCGGCCGTTCTTCAGCGCGTGACACGCTTCCCGGCCGCGCGCCAATCGCCCAAGCCGCGCGCAGCCGGCGGGGCGGCTGCGGGTGTGATTGTCCGCTTCAGGCGGAAGGGGACGAAGGAGGAGGTGCGATGGACTGACGCGGAGGGCCTTCACGGATGCGCCCGTCTGGGCAACGCGCGAATCCCCTTTCCCCGTCCTTACGGGAAGAGGGTCAGGGTGAGGGGCAGGAGCTTGCCCGACGCTGCATGGAGCAACCTCCTTGCGCGCGGCAGCTATCGGATGATAATCAGTAGTGTGTGAAGCGCGCTGGAAGTGTGGATCGCGGCAGCAAGTGACCCAACTGAGCATCGATGCTGATCGCCGAGGCTTGGCACCCTGCGTCCGCTACCGTTGGATGCGGACGAAGAGAACGAAGAGGGACTGGGCCAGAAGCGACCAACGTCAAACGCGGATCATCAGAAATCATGTGCTTTTCTAGCCACTTGGCGCTACGGCTGTTGCGGCGACGCATCTAGATCGGCGCCATGTTCTGCAGCAATCGGCAGCTTGTAGAGGATTCGGCCGGCTCCTCGCTGCCTTTGCTTCCGAGCGCCCAGATCCGCAGCTGGATCAGCTGACGGCAATGCATGACGTGTCAAATTGTATACAATTTTGATATTGGTAGTCCGCTGTCATATAGAACTCACGAATTCATTATAACTATTATAGTTATCCGCGACTGACCCGCGGCACTTCTGGCTTGACTGCGATCAGCGCTTCGATAGCCTTGACCTTGCGCCCCACAAACAAGACATTGGGGATCTCGATCTGAGTCTTGTTGGCGCCACTGGTGGTCAGAGTGAGATCGCCCGCACCAAACCCCAGAACGATATCGTGGAAGAGGTCCTGCCCACGCCGCTCGAACACCATGCCGGCAGTGTCGTAGCTATGAGTTTGGCCGCCGATCAGCCGCTGCTCGATCATCTGCCCCGGTCGCACACGCCACACAACCAGGCGGTCGAACACGAAGAACGCCAGCAACCAGACGATGAGCAGCGCCGTCGAGAACAGCAGGTAGAAACCCATATTGGCGCGGGCAGAAAGATGGGGGACCAATCTCAGGATATCGTCCCACCAGCCGAACCAGGCAAACAGCACAACGAAGAAAGCGAATGAAATCACGGTGACGACCGAATAGATGCCGCGCAATTTTGTGGTCGTGAAGACGACAAGCATAATTATTACTGAAATGAAGAATATTCCCGGGTTGTTGCTGGGATGAACGCGCTCGATAACTTCCGGTGTGAGGGCAACGTCGACACCTTGAATGTAGCTGGACAGGGCACCGATGATCCCGGCCACCCACGCCGGCCACCAATAGAAAATGTTGGAATGGCTGATGATCTTGATGTCTTTCGGGACAATGGCCAGAGCCGCGACAGTCTCAAGTTCGGAGTGCGTTGCGACAACTCCGGCGTGTTCGATTTTCTGCCGTAGTGTCATGGCCGTCGCTCCTCGGGATTGGTGCGAGACGGCTCGGCCGTCGGTTGTCGCGACCGCTCGTCTCGTTGTAAGGAACTCAGCGAGGCCGTTGATCGGCTCGACGGACTCTTAGGCGTCCTGCAAGACCAACGATCAGCGGGAACGACGACTTGCACGAGATCCATTTTCCTCTGCCTTTTTTAGAATTTGAATGAAACCTAAATCGTCCACGCTTACTTCAGTTCATTGATTCTCGATCTTGACGGACGGCAGTTGAATTGACACGGTGTTCTTCTGGTTCTGATAGTAGAAATAACCAAGCACGGCTACCGCGACAATGAGCGCACCGATTAACATAGACTTGATGTTCGACATGGGTATTCACCTCTCGGGAAAGACTAGGGCCGCCACCACCCATCCGTAAGGGCGGTTCATGGCGCTTTCAATGATGCAAGAAGCAGAGGTAGGAAGTAGGAGCCACTGGACGGCTCCCTCCGCGGCAGCGGTCACCTGACTGCCATCGGGCGGATGCGCTCGGGGTGTGCTCACATCCCCAGGCCCTTGGACCAATCATCGACCTCCTGCTTCACTTGGTCCTTGGCATATCCGTAGCGCTCTTGGATCTTGCCTTCGAGTTGCTCCCTCTTTCCGGCAATTCGGTCGAAGTCGTCATCTGTGATCTTGCCCCACTTCTCTTTGACCTTGCCCTTGATCTGTTTCCATTCGCCTTCGATACGATCCCAGTTCATGGACTCAACTCCTAACGGTTAGGATGACGGCTCTTAGCAGTTGATAGGGCACGCGCGCTGCGCTTCAGCCCATAAGTACACCATTGTCCAGCCGAGCCGATTCCCGTGGACTGCTCGGTCTCCTGCACGAATTGCAGGCCGTGGATCAACCAAGTTACAATTAATTCTCGCTCGACTCCTTGAGCAGCGCTTTGACCTGCGTCAAGGAACGTTGCGATCGTTCCCAAGCCGTGTTTCTCGACCCGAATGGAATTGTCGCGGCTGACGGCATGCCTCTCCATGCGAGTGAATGCGTGCCGCTCCAGCACGACCTGCCGGTCGCGGACGACCGAGCCTGGGTCGATCTGATCCAAGAGAGTGCCCACTCCGGTCCATCCCGATTGGTCATTCCGATCGATCCCGATCAAGGTTTCCAAAGAATTTTGCAGTGCACATATTTCGTGCACTCTGTTCACTGCAACATGAGTGCTGCGCACAGGCACTGCTCGGGGTCATTCTCGACAATTCCGGCCCGGCCCCGACATTCTGCTATCCTAACGATAAGCGGCAGATGTTCAAGAGCCAGATCGCGTGATCGCCAACCGACGCGATTGGCCCGAAGCCTCCGTAGAACAGATGATGAACAAACTGACCAAGGCCTGTCGCTGTCGAGGGTGAAGCGGACACGATGTCAACCGCAATGTCGCGCCCGTTTCGGCCTCTTGCATGATCCCCTCACCCCGACCCTCTCCCCGTGAAGGACGGGAAGAGTGAGGAGCACGCGCTCGGCGCCTGTCCTCCGTGTCACCTGCCGCCCATCGCCAGAGCCTTGCCGACTTTCCACGACGGCATCTAGCGGCCATCGTTCAAGCGTCGCAACGCATGGGCGGTCACCCACCGGCCGGCTGCCCACCTCCCCTGCACCTCGCTCCTCGCCGAAACAAAACTCATCCCCGTCTGCCGAGCCTCCCTTACACTCCCCCCATCGCCAGCCCGCAAGCGGGACGCGTCGACCGTCGGAGCGTCGGGCTGGTGACGGTGACGGTCGGGAGTTGCCGGGGTCGTGGGCGGAAACGCTCACGGACGGACCTCGGTGCCCGGCAGGCTCCGGTGGTCTGCCCTCTGGGACGGACGCGGGTGTCCATGAGTTGCATGGCTCCGCCATGACCGTGCTGCGGTCCGGGTGCCTTAGAAGGCTAGGTTTGCCGGGGCTCGAAGAGCAAGGGCAACGGAAGAAGCAGGCCCGGTTCCACAAGTCGTCACAATGCGGGCGCCGCAGGGCTGCCACCAAAAAAACTCACGCAGCGCTTCGGCGCCCGTGTTCCGCTTCGTTCATGACCGGCCGCCGCAGGGTCGGGCCGGGCAGCGTCGACATGTCGACGATCGGCGCCTCGATGTGCTCATGTCCGGTTGCCACAGAGCTCGATCGCCCTGTGGGACAACCGCTGCACGATGCACTTCGCCGCCAACGATTTCTTGCAGGCGCATTCGTTGATGCACCGCGTGACGGTCGTGGGGGATCGGCCGTTCTTCGCAGCGTAGGGGTGGGCGGATCGTTTCGCGTAGCGAAGCCCAGCAGCTGCGGGCGCTGGGCTTCGGCGGGCCTAAGCCGGCCTCAACACCAGACTACGCCTCCCGTACATACGTAATGACCGACAGGAACCGGATCGGCAGTTTCTTCAATTCCTCGGGGCCATGGGGGGCGTCGCTGTCGAAATAGAGCGAATCCCCCGGTCTCAGCGTGTAGGTGCGGCTGCCGTGGCGGTACACGACCTCGCCCTCCAGCATGTAGATGAACTCGAGCCCATCGTGCTGGAAGATCGGGAACACGTCGGAGGCTTCCGACAACGTGATGAGATAGGGCTCCACGATCAAGGGCCCGCGCGGCGTGTGGCCGAGGAGCTGGTACTGGTGGCCGGCCCGCGTGCCGCGCCGCTCGATCGTAAGCCCCGTTCCCGCCTTGACGAAGGTCGCATCGCGTACCTCCTCGAATGACCGGAAAAGCGCCGTCACCGGCACGTGCAGCGCGCGCGACAGCGCTTGCAGCGAGCCGAGCGAGGGCGAGGTCGCGCCGTTCTCGATCTTCGAGAGCATGCCGGCCGACATGTCGGCGGCCTTGGCGAGCTCGGTGATCGTCATGTTCAGCTTCTCGCGGAAGCGCTTCACCTCGCGGCCGATCGCCTGCTGGAGGAGGCGCGCCGAGTGGTCGCCCGTCTCGTGGGGGTCCTGGAAGGTGAGGGCGGTCTTCGACATTCGTCTTTGCTCCTTTCTCACTGGCCGATCGAGGAGCGACCGCAGCCACCGGGCATTGACCGTTGGCCAGGGCAGCCGCAACGCGAACGACCCTGGTGTTCTGGCCCTGACGCTTGATTCCGGCCGAAGGTCGCAAGCGTCTGAGTCGGAACACTAGGCTCACGACCAGTCGGCCGAGCCGGGATCGGTCTTCGAACGATCCGCGTGCGCATGCAGGACGAAGTGGATGCGCAGCTCATGCTCGTCGAAGTCGTAGGCGAGAACAGGGCGTGCGTCGTACGGTGCAGGTGCAGAGGCCGAGATCGGGGTCGATGGGCTTCTGCGGAAAGTGGACGAGGTGCCCGGAAATCGCCCGCTCCACGCGCTCGACAGTCTGCCGTGCGACAAGCGCTCCGTACGTGCGCAAGCCGCGTTCTGTGAACATCTGCAGGTCTAGAAGATAGGTTCGGGAAAACCTGACTCTTCTCATGCGGCCGAGCCGTGCTTAGCTTCCATCGTTGCCCAGAAGTCGCGCATCTCGGCCTCATAATCCTCGAGTGTGAGAGTGCGGCCGGTCCGGAAGTCCTCCTTCGACTGCTCGACGAGAGCGAGCTCCTCCGGCGTCAGCCGGCGCCCGAGCGCGGAGGTCTCATCGAGCTGGCAGACGATGCTCGCGACCACGCGCACGTGCTCGTCATCGAGCGAAGGGAGTCTCTGCGTGATCGCGGCGATTGCCTGGTCCCTGGTCATCGTCACTCCTGGATAAAGCTTCGCCCGGTTGCCTCGCGCAATGTCCGTAGCACAGACAGGGGATCGATGCATGCAAGTGTGCGCTCGCCCCGACTGGACAGCCTCGTCTGAACGCCGATACAACAGGCTCGTGCCCCGTCCTTCGTCAGGAGATGCCATGGCTCTCGATACCGGCCTCGACCGCGAGCTTTCCGCAATTCGCGCCTATGACAACGTGCACTGGTTCCACCCCTGGGAGAATTTGCCGCAAGCCGGTCAGCAGAACCGCACGATCGTCACTCGGGGCGAGGGCATTCACATCTATGACGAAACCGGCCGCAAGCTGATCGACGGCCCCGGTGGCATGTGGTGCGTGCAGGTCGGCTACGGCAACGCCGAGATCGTCATGGCGATCGCCGAGCAGGCGATGGTGATGCCCTACAACAACCCGTTCGGGACGGCGAGCGGACCGGCGGCCAAGCTCTGCCGCAAACTCGCGGAGATAGCCCCGGGCGACCTCGACCACGTGTTCCTGACGACCGGAGGCTCGACGGCGGTCGATACGGCCGCGCGCTTCGTGCATTTCTACAACAACATCCGCGGCCGCCCGACCAAGAAGATCATTCTCGCACGGGAAGATTCCTATCACGGCTCGACCTATCTCAGCGCGTCGCTCTCCGGCAAGGTCGGCAACAAGTCGCATTTCGATCACGACGCGCGCCTCGTCGATTTTCTCCCTTCGGCCAACTACTACCGGTTCGGCAAGGGCAAGACGGAAGCCGAGTTCTGCGACGGCCTCATTCAGGCGCTGCGCGACCGCATCAAGGAGCTGGGGGCGGAGAACATCGGCGCCTTCATCGCCGAGCCGATCCAGGCTTCGGGCGGCGTGATCGTCGCGCCCGAAGGCTATCTGAAGCGCACCTACGACATCTGTCGCGAGCACGACATCCTCTATGTCTCCGACGAGGTCGTCACCGGCTTCGGGCGCCTTGGCCACTGGTTCGCGTCGAAAGATGTGTTCGGCATCGAGCCCGACATCATCACCTGCGCCAAGGGGCTGACCTCGGGCTATCTGCCGCTCGGCGCGGCAATCGTCTCCAAGCGCCTCTATGCCGACATCACCAACGACAACGCCAAGGGCTCCTATTTCGCCAATGGCTACACCTATTCGGGTCATCCGGTGTCGTCGGCTTGCGCCCTGAAGAACATCGAGGTGTTCGAGAAGACGGGGCTGCTCGAGCATGTGAGGAAGGTCGCGCCGCTGTTCCAGGCGCGGATGCGGGCGCTGAAGAGCATCCCGATCGTCGGCGACGTGCGCGGCATGGGCCTCGTCGGCTGCGTCGACTGCCGCGTCAGCACCGACGATACCGACCCCTGGAACCCCAGGCACAAGCTCGGCGCCCGCATCGATCGCCACTGTAACGCGCTCGGGCTGCTGGTGCGTCCGATCATCAACATGTGCGTGTTCTCGCCCCCGCTCATCATCACCGAAGCCCAGATCGAGGAGATGTTCGCGATCCTCGAGAAGGGGCTGAAGGCGACCATGGACGAGCTTGTGCGCGAGGGGATCTGGAAGGGTTGAGCGCGACACCGCGACACTAGTGTTCCGACTCATTCATTCGGTACCCCAAATGAATGGCCAGCCCACTAGCCAACTCTTTGTTTGTGCTCCGTCTTTCCATTCATTGATCCAGCTTCGCCGGAATCGAATGAATGGGACGGAACACCAGATCAAGCCAGGGAAGACCGCTGTCATGTTCCAGCCCTCCGCGAAGGCCGCTGCGCTGAAGGTGCGCCTCGAAGCGTTCATGGCGGACCACATCCTGCCCAACGAGGCGGGGCTGCACGCGGAGCGGCAGAGCGCTGCGATCGATGTGCGCTGGGGCTTCCCGCCGCTGATGGACGAGTTGAAGGCGAGGGCGCGCGCGGCCGGGCTCTGGAATCTGTTCATGCCCGACGAGCGTCACGGCGTGGGATTGACGAACCTCGACTATGCGCATCTGTGCGAGATCATGGGGCGGTCCTCGGCCGCGCCCGAGGCCTTCAACTGCAGCGCGCCCGATACCGGCAACATGGAGACGCTCGCGCTCTATGGCAGCGAGGAGCAGAAAGCCCGCTGGCTCGAGCCGTTGCTCGCTGGCGAGATCCGCTCCTGCTTCTCGATGTCCGAGCCCGCGGTTGCCTCCAGCGACGCGACCAACATCTCAACCGGGATCCGCCGCGAGGGCGACAGCTATGTCATCAACGGGCGCAAGTGGTGGTCGTCGGGGGCGATGGGCGAGCGCTGCCGGATCGCCATCGTCATGGGCCGCACGGACGCGAGCGCCCACAAGCACAGGCAGCAGTCGATGATCCTGGTGCCGCTCGACACGCCCGGCGTCCGCATCGAGCGTGCGTTGACCGTGTTCGGCTACGATCACGCGCCGGGTGGGCACGCCGAGATCAACTTCGATCACGTGCGGGTGCCCGCGTCCAACATCCTGCTCGGTGAGGGCCGCGGCTTCGAGATCGCGCAGGGCCGCCTCGGGCCCGGACGCATCCACCATTGCATGCGCCTGATCGGCGTCGCCGAGCGCGCGCTCGAGACGATGTGCGCACGCGCCAACAGCCGTACTGCCTTCGGCCGCAAGCTCGCCGAGCAGGGCGCGATCCGCCAGGACATCGCCCGGTCGCGCTGCGAGATCGAGCAGGCGCGGCTGTTGACGCTGAAGGCCGCCTTCATGATGGATACCGTCGGCAACAAGGCCGCGCGCAAGGAGATCGCCATGATCAAGGTGGTCGCGCCCGCCATGGCCTGCGCCGTGCTCGATCGCGCGATCCAGGTCCATGGTGCTGCCGGCGTCTCGCAGGATACGTTCCTGGCCGAGGCCTATGCCAAGGCCCGCTCGCTGCGGCTCGCCGATGGTCCCGACGAGGTGCACCGGGAGTCGATCGCCCGCATGGAGCTGGCCCGTTTCGCGTGACGGCAGGGAGGCACTCATGTTCCGCCTCGATGGCAAGACGGCGATCGTCACCGGCGCGACGCGCGGCATCGGCCGGGCGACGGCCGAGCTGCTGGGGCGAGCCGGCGCCCGGGTCGTCATCACCGGACGCAAGGCCGAGAGTTGCGAGCAGGCGCGGAGCGAGCTTGCGGCGCTCGGCATCGATTGTCTCGCCGTCGCCGGACATGCCGGGCGTCGCGCCGATCTGGAGCAACTAGTCGCACACACGATCGCGGCGACGGGCTCGATCGACATCCTCGTCTGCAACGCGGCAACCAACCCGGTTTCGGCGACACTTGCGCAGACGCCGGACGCGGCCTTCGACAAGGTGATGGAGACGAACCTCAAGGGCCCGCTGTGGCTCTGCAACGCCGCGCTGCCTCACATGCAGGCGCGGGGCGGGGGCAGCGTCGTCATGCTCTCCAGCATCGCCAGCCTGCGCGGCGTTCCCGGCCTCGGCGCCTATGCGATCTCCAAGGCTGCGATCAACGCGCTCGTGCGCAATCTCGCGGTCGAGTGGGGACCGGCGGGGATTCGCGTCAACGCGCTCGTCGCCGGGCTCGTCGAGACCGAGTTCTCGCGTCTCCTCTGGGAGGATCCGGCCCGGCGCGAGAAGGCGGAGACCCGCACGCCGCTGCGGCGCATCGGATCGCCCGCCGACATCGCCGGCGCGGCGCTGTTCCTCGCGAGCGAGGCCTCCGCCTACATGACCGGTCAGTGCCTCGTCGTCGACGGCGGCGAGACCATCGCGCCATGAGCGAGCTGGTCGAGGTCTTACCCCAGCACCGGTTCGACGAGGCACGGCTCGCAACCTATCTCGATCGGGTTCTGCCTGGGGCCGGTGGTCCTCTGAGGGTCCAGCAGTTCCACGGCGGCCAGTCGAATCCGACCTTCCTGATCGAGCGCGCGGGCGAGTGCTGCGTGCTGCGCAAGCAACCGCCGGGGCCGCTGCTGCCCAAGGCCCACCAGATCGACCGGGAGTTCCGCATCATGACGGCGCTCGCTGTGACGGACGTGCCGGTGCCGGGGATGCTGCATCTCTGCGCGGACAGCACGATCATCGGCACGCCGTTCTATCTGATGGAGCATGTGGCAGGGCGCATCTCAGCCGAGCCGCAAATGCCCGATCTGACGCCATCGGAACGCCGCCTGGTCTGGCGCGATCTCGTCGGCACGCTGGCGCGGTTGCATGCGCTCGACTGGCAGGGCCTCGGCCTCCGGGATTTCGGGCGTCCCGACGGCTATGCAGCCCGCCAGGTCAAGCGCTGGTCGGCGCAGTACAGCGCTGCTCGGACGCAGGAGATCCCGGCCATGGATCGGCTGGGCGCTTGGCTCGCCGACCACACTCCGCGCGAGGAACGGGCCGCGATCGCGCACGGGGACTATCGGATCGGCAATGTGATCAACGATCCCGCTGCCCCGCGCATCGTCGCCGTGCTCGACTGGGAGCTGTCGACCATCGGCCATCCGGTCGCCGATCTCGCCTATTGCCTGATGCCGTTCCGCCTGCCGTTCGGCGGCGCAGCGGCGCCGGGCCTCGCCGGGCTCGATCTGGCGGCGAACGGCATCCCCTCGGAGACCGAGTTGCTCGCGCACTATGCGCACTGCGCCGGCCTCGCCCGGATCGGCGACTGGTCCTACTTCCTCGCGCTGTCGATCTTCCGGCTGGCGTCGATCGTGCAGGGCGTCCATGCGCGTTCGCTGCAGGGCTATGCCAGCAGCGCCAATGCCCGATCCATGGGCGCTCGGGTGCCGCTGCTGGCTGAAGCCGGGCTTGCTGTGATCGCTGAGGCGCGCTGACACTCACGCGATCTCGAACAGGCCCGCCATGCCCTGGCCGCCGCCGATGCACATGGTGACGACGGCGTACCTGACCTTGCGCCGCCTGCCTTCGATCAGCGCGTGTCCGGTCATGCGGGCGCCGCTCATGCCGAAGGGATGACCGATCGAGATCGCGCCGCCATTGACGTTCAAACGCTCCATCGGGATGCCGAGCCTGTCGCGGCAGTAGATCACCTGCACGGCGAAGGCCTCGTTCAACTCCCAGAGCCCGATGTCGTCGACCTTCAGGCCATGGCGTTGCAGCAGCCGCGGCACCGCGAACACCGGCCCGATCCCCATCTCGTCGGGCTCGCAACCGGCAACCGCCATGCCGCGATAGATGCCGAGGACATCGAGGCTCCTCTGCTCGGCGAGCTTGCGCTCCATCAGCACGCAGGCGGAGGCGCCATCGGACAGCTGAGAGGCATTGCCTGCCGTGATCGTGAAGCCGGCCCCGCGCACCGGCTCGAGCCTTGCGAGCCCTGCCGCGTTGGTATCGGGCCGGTTGCCCTCGTCCTTGCCGACGGTCGATGGCAGGAGCCGCTTCTCACCGGTCGCCTTGTCCTCCACCTCCTGCATGGTGGCGAGCGGCACGATCTCGTCGTCGAAGGCGCCGCGTGCCTGGGCGGCTGCCGTGCGGCGCTGGCTCTCGAGCGCGTAGGCGTCCTGGGCATCGCGGCCGACGCCGTAGCGCTTGGCGACCACCTCCGCGGTATCGATCATCGGCATGTGCAACGCCGGCACGTGCTCGGCGAGCCAGGCCTCGTCGCGGTTGGTCTGGTTGGCGGAGCGGGCGACCAGACTGATCTGCTCGAGGCCGCCGGCCGCCATCACCGGCACGCCGTCGACGATGATGCGCTGGGCGGCGACGCTGATCGCGTTGAGGCCCGACGAGCAGTAGCGGTTGATGACCGTGCCCGCCGTGGTGACCGGCAAGCCCGCCCGCAATGCGGCCTGCCGGCCGATGTTGAAGCCGGTCGCCGCTTCCGGATAGCCGCAGCCGACCACCACGTCCTCGACCTCGGCCGGATCGATCCTGGCCCGCGCGACGGCGTGCTCGATGGCGTGGCCCATCAGGGTCGCGCCGTGCGTGCGGTTGAAGGTGCCCTTGAACGCGCGCCCGATCGGGGTCCGCGCGGTCGAGACGATGACGGCTTCACGCATTCTGGCTCACTCCCTGATCGAGATCGGCAAAGCGGCGTCTTTCGGTGGCGAGCCGCTTCAACAAGGGTGCGGGCTCCCAAGTGTCGTCGGCACGGGCGAGCCGCTCGACCGACGCCAGCACCTTGGCGAGACCGACCGTGTCGGCCCAGTGCATCGGCCCGCCACGCCAGGCCGGGAAGCCGTAGCCGTTGATCCAGACGAGGTCGATGTCGCTGGCCCTGAGCGCGATCCCCTCCTCGAGGACCTTGGCGCCCTCGTTGACGAGGGGATAGAGGCAGCGCTCGACGATCTCGTCGTGGCCGATCTCGCGCCGCGTGATTCCCTTCTCCTTCGCCGCCTTCCGGATCAGCTCGTCGACCAGCGGATCGGGAATCGGCGCACGGCTGCCCGGCTCGTAGCGGTAGTATCCCGCTCCCGTCTTCTGGCCGAAGCGGCCCAGCTCGCAGATCCAGTCGTCGACGGGCGAGGTGCGTTTGCTCGCATCGCGCAGATGGGCGAACGCCTTGCGGTTGCGCCAGCCGATGTCGAGCCCGGCCAGGTCCTTGACGGCGAATGGACCCATCGGCATGCCGAAGTCGGTGAGTGCCTTGTCGACCTGCTGCGGGCTCGCACCCTCCTCCAGCAGGAAGCCGGCCTCGCGGATGTAGCCAGTGAGCATCCGGTTGCCGATGAAGCCGTGGCAGACGCCGGCGACGACGGGCAGCTTGCGCAGGCGGCGAGCCAGTGCGAGCGCGGTCGCGACCGTCTCGGGCGTGGCCGAGCTCGTGCGCACGATCTCGAGCAGGCGCATCAGATTGGCCGGCGAGAAGAAATGCAGACCGAGCACCCGTCCCAGCCGCGCCGGCACCGACGCCGCGATCTCGTCCACATCCAGATAAGAGGTGTTGGAGGCAAGGATGGCATTCGCCTCCAGCACTCGGTCGAGCGCGGCGAACACTGCCCGCTTGACCGGCATATCCTCGAACACCGCTTCGATCGCGATGTCGGCGCCGGCGAGGTCCGCATAGACGCTCGTCGGCGTGATCAGGCTCATGCGCTTCTCCACGTCCGCAGCCGAGAGGCGTCCCTTGGCGGCGCTGGCCTCGTAGCTCTTGCGGATCGTGGCGATGCCCCGCTCGAGGGCTGGCGCATGGGTGTCGAGGACATGGACCGGGATGCCCGCCTCGGCAAAGCACATGGCGATGCCGGTGCCCATGGTGCCAGAGCCGATGACTGCAGCACTTGCGATCCGGGCAACAGCAGTTTGTTTGCCGATGCCCGGCACCTTGCCGGCAGCACGCTCGGCGAAGAAGACATGGCGCAGCGCTCGCGATTCCTCCGACGCGAGGCAGGTCTCGAAGATGGCCCGCTCGCGGGCGATGCCGGCATCGAAGGGCAGCGTGACCGCAGCTTCCACGCAGTCGATGCAGGCGAGCTGTGCCGATCTCAGATTGCGGTTTGCCTTCTCGGCTTTCGTGCGCTCGGCGGCGAAGTAGTCTGGACCTGGGGCTTCGAGCTTACGGTCGCGGGCGAGGACGTGGGGGCCTCCAGCGGCGACCCGCTCGCGCATGAAGGCGATCGCGGCTTCCCTCGGATCGCCCTCGACCACGCGATCGATGATGCCGAGATCGCGGGCGCGCAACGCCGGTACCGGATTGCCGTCGAGGATCATGGCGAGAGCGGCCTCGACGCCGGCGAGGCGCGGCAGGCGTTGAGTCCCACCCGCACCCGGTGGAAAGCCGAGCTTGACCTCCGGTTGGCCGACCGCGCTGTCGCTCGCGGCAAGGCGGTAGTGGCAGCTCAGGGCGAGCTCCAGCCCGCCGCCGAGGCATTGACCGCGGATCAGGGCCGCGACCGGCTTCGGGCTGCGCTCGACCGTCGCGATGATGTCCCTGAGCGATGGCTCGCCAGCCGGCCAGGGCTTGCCGAACATCCTGATGTCGGCGCCTGCGATCGTGCCCGAGCCGCCCCCGCGGATGACGATCGCGACGACCTCGGGCTCGCGACCCGCCCGCTCGAGCGCCTCGCAAACGGCGCGCGGCACTCCGACCGTCATGGCATTGACCGGCGGGTTGTCGATCGTGACGAGTGCTATCCCGTCGCGGACGCTATAGTCAGCACTCGCCATTTCCCTCTCCCTGGTCCGGCCACGATCGCATCAACCGTGATGCTACCATCGCCGCCCGTGACGTTGCCAGACAAAGAGCCGAGATCAATGGGGGACAGCCAGGCAACCTCGCCAACGATCGGGCGCTCGGCCGTCCGCTCCCCCCTATCGTCCCCGATGCCGCGCGAGAAAAGCCTTCAGCACGGGATAGTAGAGTTGCGGGTCCTCGTAGAAGGGGAGGTGGCTCGAGCTCGGGAAGACGTGGAGCGTGGCGTCACGGAGCTCGTGCTTCATGCGCATGGCACATGCCGGCGTCTGCTCGTCGTAGTGGCCGAGCGTGATGAGGGTCGGCACCTCGATCCGCGCCAAGTCGGCGAGGCGGCTCCAGTCCTTCAGGTTGCCGATGTAGAGGAACTCGTTGGGACCCTGCATCTCCATGTAGGGACCCATGTTCCAATCGCCGAGCGAGCGCTCGACTGGAGCCGGCGCCTCCATCAGCCGGCAGACGTGGCGGTAGTTGAGAATGGCGATCGCGCCCAGATACTCGGGATGCGTGAAGCTGCCCTCGGCCTCGTGCCGCTTCATCATCGCGACCGTCTCGTGGCCGAGTGCTGAGCGCAGCACGTCGAGCTCGCTCGTGAGGTGGGGGATATCGGCGACGGTGCTGGAGAGAATGAGCGTCCGCAGCGCCTCGGGGTGGGTGAGCCCATACTCGATCGAGAGCCAGCCGCCCCACGAATGGCCCAGCAGATGCACGCGGCCGAGGCCGAGCGCCTGCCGCACGGTCTCGGTCTCCTCGACGTAGCGCTCGATCCGCCAGAGCGCGGGGTCGCTCGGCCGATCCGCCTGCCCGCAGCCGAGCTGGTCGAAGGCGACCACCCGGAAACCCTCGTCGACGAGGCAGGAATGGGCTTCCCGCAGATAGTCGCATGGGAGACCCGGTCCACCGTTCACGCACAGCACCGTCTCCTCGCCCTGCCCGAACGAGTAGGCGACGACCTTGTATCCCCCTGGGATGCGCACCTCGATGCGCTGATCGGGCTCCATCTCGCGCCACATGCCGTTCTCCCTCCTCCGCCACATCCCCTGTCATCCGATTGTCGGGTGGCCGCCGCCTCGCGTCAAGAACGTCGCCCCGCGCGCAGCTGACATTCGGTGCGACGAGGGGCGGCGCGACGAGGGGCCTTGCAAGCCCGCCTCGGGCAAAGCACACTCGCGTTTCATGCGATCGCCTCCGCCCCAGGTCGGAGACTGGAAGAAACAGCGTCGAAACTCAGGGAGAAACGCTCGTGAAAAGCACGATCTCACGCCGCAATTTCATGCAGCAGTCGACCGCCATGGCCGCTGCATTGGCTGCGACAGGTAGCGCCGGCCTCGGCTTCAGCCGGCAGGCGCACGCAGCGCGCGACAAGGAGCTGAACATCTTGTGCTGGGAGGGCTACAACTCACCCCAGGTGCTCGACCCGTTCCGCTCGAGCAAGGGCGCGACGGTGAAGGCCGAGAGCCTGACCAACGACCCGACCATGATCAACCGCCTGCGTGCCGGCGAGATCAACGTCTGGGATCTGATCAACGTCAACAATCCCTGGGCGCGCAAGATCATGCTGCCCGAGAAGCTGATCCGGCCGCTCGATCGCGCCGCCATGGAGCCCTATTTCGACAAGATGATGCCGGCGTTCAAACCGCCCTACAAATGGGCGATGGACGAGACGGGCAGCGAGCTGATCGGCATGTGCCAGCGCTTCGGGCCCTATTCCTTCGTCGTCAACACCGACAAGATCAGCCGTGCGACCGCGGAGGACCAGGGCTGGAACCTGTGGAACGACGCGTCGATGGCCGGCAAGTACGGCATCCTCGAATCCGACGACTGGAACGTCTTCAACATCTGCGCGATCTCGGGTTTCGATCCCTTCAAGGTCCATTCCGACGAGGAGGTTGTGAAGTTCACCGAGACGGCCAAGCGCGTGTTCGCCGGCAAGAAGCTCGTCGGCGACATCGCGACCAACAACCAGGCGCTGATCTCGGGCGAGATCGACTTCTACCTGACGGGCGGCACCTACTCGGTCTCACCCGCCCGCGCCGACGGCCACAAGAACCTGCGCGGCATCACGCCCAAGAAGGGACCGTTCGCCGGCGGCAAGGGTGGCGTCGCCTGGATCGAGGTGACCTCGGTCGTCAACAATCCGAACGGCTCGCCGCTCGCCACCGACTTCCTGAAATACGTGCAGGCCCCCGATGTCGCCCACACGGTCGCCTTTGCCGAAGGTACGTTCAATCCCGTCGCGCAGATGGGCAATCCCGACTGCTTCAAGCTTTTCAACAAGGACGAGCTGGACGCGATCCAGTGGGACAGTCTGGAGGAGGAGATGGCCGGCTCGGTCGAGTACGACATCGTGCCCGACTACGACAAGCTGCTCGACATCTGGAACAACGCCAAGAAGGGCTAGTGCTCCGACTCATTCATTCGGTACCCCGAATGAATGGCCAGCCCACTAGGCAACTCTTCGTTTGTGTTCCCTCTTTCCATTCATTGATCCAGCGTCGCCGGAATCGAATGAATGGGAGGCAACACTAGAGGCACGACGAGACGGGGCGGCCGCCGGTCGCCCCAAGCCGTGCGAATGTCGTGTCACCCATGCGATGAGGCCCCCCGAGCGTGACCTCCACTCCTGCCCCCATCCTCGAGCTCGATGCCCTCAGCAAGGCTTTCGGCGCGTTCCTGGCCGTCGACGCGATCGACCTGGCGATCGCGGGCGGCGAGGTCTTTAACATCGTCGGCCCGTCGGGCTCGGGCA
>JANPDA010000332.1:0-4417 GCA_031431235.1 Hyphomicrobiaceae bacterium | reverse complement strand
GCGAGCGCCTCGCGCCTCTGCTCCGAGGTGAGCTTCGGCTTGCGCCCGAGCCTCACGCCACGCGCCTTGGCGCGCTGGCGGCCCTCGGCCGTGCGGGTCCGGATCAGATCGCGCTCGACATCGGCGAGCCCGCCGAGCACGGCAATCATCAGGCGACCGGTCGAGGTCGCCGTGTCGGCCCATGGCTCGGCGAGCGAGCGGAACTGCGCTTTGCGATCGACGGTCGATTTCACGATCGCGAACAGATCGAAGGTCGAGCGGGCCAGCCGGTCGATGCGCGTGACGACAACCACGTCGTCGGCCTCGATCACAGCGAGCAGCCTGTTGAGCTCACGCCGGTCGGCGCGGGCGCCGCTCACCTTCTCGTGAAAGATCCGCTGGCAGCCGGCGGCCTTGAGCCCCTCGAGCTGGGCTTCCAGCGTCTGACCGACGGTCGAGACGCGGGCATATCCGTAGGTCGTCCCCACAGCTCAATTTCCCCCATATAATATGCAAAGGCTAACCCATTGACGGGGAAGGGTCAAGATTTCTTTGCAAAATTTGTGAATTATGCAAAGACGCTATGGGTTCAGCTCCGCCAGCCGCGCCTCGAACCATGCGAGATCCCGCTTGAAGGCAGCATGATCGGGCGCAAGGCCGATGAGGCGCTGCATGATCGCGAGCCCATGCCGATAGCTTGCCAGCGCATTTTCCCGCTGGTTTTGCTGAGAAGCGACAAACCCGACACGCTGCAACGACAATGCGAGATCATGCTGCCACCCGGCGTTGCCGGGGTCGGCCTTGGCCAGGCGCTCTTTGATGGCGAGCGAGGCGCGGTAGCTCTCGAGCGCCCCCGGCAGGTTGCCCTGCGCGTGAAGCACGTCGCCGATCTTTTCCTGCGACACGGAGAGGGGTCGGTTGAAGGTACGTGTAAAAACCGGTCACAAGGCCATTGGTCGTGTGGTTCGGATGCGCTTGACGATCTCGCCGATGATGCCCCGGCTGGCCTTGCGACAAAGCTCGACAGCTTCCTGTTCGCCCGCGATCCGAGCTTCTACCGGGCCTTCCCGCGCGCTGCCTGGGGCCTCGCCGAAAGCCTCGCCGCCGTGAAGGACCCGAGCCGCTGCGGGGCGCGTATGGCGGGGCTGTGAGGGGGAGGCCTATCGGCGCGCCGGCGCCTCGCCAGCGAGGCCTGCAAAGTACGCAACCAGAAACTCGGCGAATGCCCGGGTCGCCGGCCGCAGCGCGAGCCCGGCATCGCGGACGCAGACGATCTTGGGTTTAATCACAGTGTCGAGCAGCTCGAGCGTTTGCAGTTGCTTGCCGTCATAGGCTTCCAGCGAGCGGATCGGGCTCGTCAGGATCGAGTAGCCGAGGCCATTGGCGACGAACGAGCGCACGGTCTCGATCGACTGGGTCCGGTAGCGCAGATCGGGGGTCAGACCGAGGGCGCCGAAGAGGGACGCAAAGTAGCGCCGGCTGATCGGCAGGTCGGGCAGAATGCAAGGGTCGCCGGCCAGCTCGCGCAAATGCACTCCGCCGCGCCGCGCCAGGGGGTGGTGCGCATGCACGATCACATAGGGCGAGACTTCCATCAGCTCGACGATCGCGAGCTTTTCCTCCGACAACAAATTGTAGGTGATCGCGAGCTCGATCTCGCCGGTTCTGAGGCTCTGCAGCAGCTCCTCCTGATCCTGATCGCGCAGCCGGATCTGGATCTCAGGGTGGGCAAGCGCGAACCGCCGCGCGATGTCGCCGAAGAAGCGGCCCGCGAGATAGCCCAGGCACCCGACATGGATGTTGCCGTGCGGCTCCCGGCTGCTCGCGACCATGGTTGCGATCAGGTCATCGACGCGCGCGAGCACGTCGCGGGCCTGCTGCAGCAGTGTGCGGCCCTGCGGCGTCAGTGCCATCCCCTTGGAATGCAGCCGGAGGAAGAGCTGAGCACCGAGATCGACTTCGAGCTGGGCAACCGCGGTCGAGACCGAGGGCTGGGAGACGTTGAGCGCTGCTGCCGCATTGGTCACGTTGCCGTGCTCGGCGGCGGCCACGAAATACCGCAGCTTGCGTAGCGTCACGTCCATTGGAAAATTCGATCCCGATCATAGCGAGATAGTATTTCACCACGAAAGCCGCCCGTGTGACAACAGCGCGATGAGATCGACGAGGGAGAGAGCCATGCCAGCGCGCGCTGCCGCCAAAGCCGGAGCCGAGACCGATTACATCGTGAGCCGGCCGATCACGTGCACTCACGGCGAGCCGTGCCTGCGCAACAGCTCGGACTATGTCGAGAGCCTGCGCGACGGACGCTCGGTCATCCTCAACGGCCGCGACGTCGCCGATGTGACGGCCGAGCCCACGCTGATGCGCGGCATCAAGACGATCGGCGGCTATCTCGACGCGCAATTCGACCCCGCTATGCGCGACGAGATCACCGTCGTCGATCCGGTGACGGGGAATCGCTCCTCGACCGCTTGGCTGGTGCCGCGTACGAAGGACGATTTGCGCCGCTACGAGCGCATGATCCGCTATTCGACCTATCGCACTTTCGGTGTCTACGGCCGGCCGCCCGACTACGGCCCGGTGAAAGCAATCTCGTTCGTCGCCTGGAACCATTTGATCGGCGCGAGAGAGCCCGAGGCCATTCACAAGATCAACCATTTCATGGAGGTCGGCAGGCGCAACAATTTGACGAGCGCGGACGTGATCGTCGACGTGCAGGCGAACCGCAAGCTCGCCCCCGCCGACGTCAAAGGCCGGCTGCGAGTGGTCGAGGAGCGGCGCGACGGCATCGTCGTCTCGGGTGCCAAAGCCGGCAGCTCGGTCCTCGCGCAAGGCAATATCGGCACGATCTCGATGCCGCCGCCGAGCGGGAAGCTGCCCGAGGAGTGCATGATCTGGGCCGCTGTCCCGGCCAATGCTCCGGGCCTCAAGCTGCTGCTGCGCGAGCCGGTGATGACGGGTGAGGAGAACGCCGAGGACCACCCGCTCGACATCGACGGTGAGGAGTCCGACGGCATCCTCATCTTCGACCAGGTCTTCATCCCGTGGGACTACGTGTTCAGCTACAAAAACCAGGTCACGGCCGACATCTACAACGTGCTCGGCCAGTTCGCCTTCTGGAAGATCGCGACGCGCCTCTCCTACCGGGCCGAGATTTTCGCCGGCACCGCGCAGATGATCGTGGATGCGCTCGGCACCGACCAGATTCAGCCGGTGCGCGCGCTCGTGGCCGAGGTCTGCCAGTATGCAGCTCTGCTGCGCGGCATGATGGTCGCCGCCGTCGAGCAGGCGCAACCGACCGAAAGCGGCGTCATGCTGCCCAACCACACCTGCGTGACGGCGGGGCGGCTGCTCTCGATCGAGCACTATCCCCGCATCATGCAGAATTTGCGCGAGCTTTCGGGCCAAGGGCTGATCAGCCGGGTGCCGCGGGAGACCTGGGAGCGCGCGGATGTGAGCAGCCTGCTCGACGCCTATCTGCCGGGGCACGCCTACTCGGCGCGGGAGAAGAATCGCTTCTTCAATTTCGTCTGGGACCTGACCTGCGGGCCGCACGCCATGCGGGTTGCCCTGTTCGAGAACATCAATGCGACGCCCGCTCCCGCATTAAAGGAGGAGCTCTATCGCAGCTATGATCGCTCTGGCAGCATCGAGGCGATCAAGCAGCGGATCGGCATGGGTTGACGCGAGGCACGCAGACCATGACCACACATCGCAAGCTCATCCCCAATCCCCCGCCCTGGCCAAACGGGGCGAAATGCGCGGTCGCGTTGACCTTCGACATGGACGCCGACAGCATCCTGCATCTCGCGCATCACCAGAACGCAACCAATCTCGTCGCGACCATGTCGATGCTGCAGTACGGGCCGCGGGTCGCGATGCCGCGTATTCTCGCGCTCTTTCGCGAGTTCGGGATCAAGCAGACCTTCTTCATCCCGGCCTGGTGCATCGAGCGCTATCCGGACGCGGTCGCCGCCGCCTTGGCCGATGGGCACGAGATCGGCCACCACGGCTATCTGCACGAGCACCCCAATGAATTGACCCTCGAGCGCGAGCGCACCTGGTTCCTGCGGGCAATCGAGGTCATCGAAAAATTCACCGGCACGCGCTTCGATCGGCCAGCCTCGACAGCGGCGAGGAATTCGTCGCGCACGCGGGCGAAGAATCCGCGCGACAAGACCCCATGAGCGATGCTGCCCACATCGTCATTCGGCACCGGGCGCAGATCGGGCCCGGGCCAGACGAACTCGTTCCACTCCTCGAGCACGATCCAGGAGCGATCGGCATCGAGGTTGAGGTCGCGTTTGATGGTGGCCGGTATCTGTAGCGGCCTGCAATCATCCGCGCCTCGGCCCGCAATCATCGCCGATTCCGACCCGAATTAAGTGCGACTGTGAACGCCGTTCAACCCACATTAAATGCAACTGAGCCCACA
>JANPDA010000331.1:0-15074 GCA_031431235.1 Hyphomicrobiaceae bacterium | reverse complement strand
GTCTCGGGCGAGCTGCACCTGGACGACGGCTCGATCACCACCTCGAAGCACGCCCGCATCGGCATCGTCGCCCAGGAGGCGCCTGGCGGTCCCGAAAGCCTGATCGACTGGGTGCTGTCGGCGGACAAGGAGCGCGCGTCGCTGCTGGCCGAGGCCGAGATCGCAAGCAACCCCGACCGCATATCCGAAATCCACATCCGTCTCGACGACATCGCCGCCCATTCCGCGCCCGCGCGCGCTGCGACCATCCTCTCCGGGCTCGGCTTCGACGAGGCGGCGCAGGCCCGGCCCTGCTCGGAATTCTCGGGCGGCTGGCGCATGCGCGTCGCGCTCGCCGCCATTCTCTTCCTCGAGCCCGACCTTTTGCTGCTCGACGAGCCGACCAACTATCTCGACCTCGAGGGCACGCTCTGGCTCGAGAGCTATCTGCGCAGCTATCCCCACACCGTGCTGATGGTCTCCCACGACCGCGATCTGCTCAATCGCGGCGTCACCGCGATCCTGCATCTGGAGCGCGGCAAGCTGACGCTCTATTCGGGCGGGTACGACGAGTTCGAGGAGGCGCGCCGCGAGAAGCAGCGCCTCGACTCCAAGCTCAGGCGCAAGCAGGAGGACACGCGCAAGCACATGCAGGCTTTCGTCGACCGCTTCCGCTACAAGGCCTCCAAGGCCAAGCAGGCCCAGAGCCGGCTGAAGGCGATGGAGAAGCTGCAGCCGATCGCGGAAGCGGTCGCCGAGCGGGTCGCGCCCTTCGTGTTCCCCAGCAACGAGAAGCAGTTCGGCAATCCGATCATCCGCATCGACGATGGCGAGGCGGGCTACGACCCGGATCGCCCGGTGCTGCGGGGCTTGAATCTGAGGATCGATCGCGACGACCGCATCGGCCTGTTGGGCCAGAACGGCAACGGCAAGTCGACGCTCGCCAAGCTGATCGCGGGGCGCTTGCCCCCACTGGCGGGCCGCCGCTTCGGGTCCGACAAGCTCGCCGTCGGTTTCTTCGCCCAGCACCAGCTCGACGACCTCATCGCCAAGCGGACGCCCTACGACTACATGATCGACCTCCTTCCCGATGCGACCGAGGCCCAGCGGCGCGCCCGGCTCGGCGTGATCGGCTTTGGCAACGACAAGGCCGGCACCGAAACCGGCAAGCTGTCGGGCGGCGAGAAGGCGCGGCTGCTGTTCGCGATCGCCTGCTTCCATGCCCCCCACCTGATGATCCTCGACGAGCCGACCAACCACCTCGACGTCGACGCGCGCGAAGCCCTGATTCATGGCCTCAATTCGTTCGATGGTGCCGTCATCCTGATCAGCCACGATCGCCACCTGATCGAGGCTACCGTCGACCGGCTCTGGGTCGTGGGCGGTGGCACGGTCACGCCCTATGAGGGCGATATCGCGGAATACCGTGCGAGCCTCATCGCCGACCGTGAAGGACGCTCGCGCGACAAGGGCAGAAGCGTCTCGGACAGCCTCTCCTCCAGCGCCAACCGCGCCGAGCAGCGTCGGGCGTCGGCGGCCCGGCGCGGACAGCTCGCGCCGTTGAAGAAGGCGGTCGATGCCGCCGAGAAGCGCGTGGCCCAGATCCAGGCCAAGATCGCCACCCTCGACCTGGAGCTCGCCGACACGGCGCTCTATGAGCGCGAGCCGCAGTTGGCGCTCGGCCTGGTGCGCGAGCGCGGCGATCTGGCGCGCACGCTGGCAGCGGCCGAGGCAGCCTGGGTCGCGGCGAGCGAAACCCACGAGGCCGCCACCGAGGCCGCGGCGCTCGGGTAGCACCCACCATCACCAGTGAGCAAGTCACAACACATCCTCCCACGTCATTCCCGCGCTGGCGGGAAACCAGTCGAGCTGCTGATGTCGCGTGGAGAATTGGCTGGATGCCCGCCCCCGCGCGGAGCACGGCTGCGCCATGACGCGGGCAGGACGGCTTTGGTATGGGAGCCTGTGACTCCGGGTAGTCGCTGCCGGATCGCGAGCGCGTGGGAAAGCGCGTATGGGTCCGACCGCGACGCCGGCGCGATCAGTAGAGCGGCTCGTCATAGCGCACCTGGTCCCCGATGCGCAGCCCCTTGATCGCCGCGCGGCCATCGTCAGCGACCGCGACCACAACGGCGAGGCTTTCGGTGCCGACGAGCCTTTCGAGGTCTTTCCCCTCGCCCTCCGGCACGAAATAGGATTCGATCCCGAAAGCGAGCCGCAGCTGCTGCTTGTCGCCATCGGGCCAGACCGACTCGACCCGGCCGCGCATCGCCACTCGATCGGCGCCGAGGCCGGTTGGCTGCTCGGCCGCGAGGGCCGTCATCGACCAGAGCCCGTCGGTGCCTTTGGCGAGCGTCACATAGATCCGGTCGCCAGCGCGGGCCACCGGCGCTCCCGCCGGCAACGCGGCGTTGGCGAGGGCGTAGTTGAGGATCACGTAGTCGCCGCGGAAGAGGCTGCGCGGGTCGACCGGGTCGGTTGCGAGCAGGATCTCGCGGCCTTGCGAGATGAGGCTCGCGCGGTCCCACACCATCCAACCGAGCACGGCCGCCTGCAGCAGGGCGACCGCAAGGAGCGCGCGCCAGCGGGTGGGGGACATGGCCTTCTCCATCGGCTTCAAGCCTCCCTGTGAGCAAGGTCGCGCCGGTGCAGTCGAAGCGCCAGATAGGCGAGCCCGGCGAGCAGCAGTCCGGCGACGAGGAAGAACAGCGAGGTGTCGAGCAGCGTGCCGAGCGTCTTGAAGTAGAGCCCGATCAGCTCCAGCGAGAAGCAGCAATAGGCCACCCACAATAGCCCACGGTTGCCCGAGCGGTTGGCGAGGAAGAGAGCGCCCAGAATGATTGCCAGGCTCGTCACGGCGAGCGCAAGCAGCGGCATCCCATTGGCGGCGAGCCATGGCGTATTGCTCGCCGGGTCGGCATAGAGCCCTTCCAGGAACTGCATCGCGAACAGCCCCGCATAGGCCGTCGCCAGCGCATAGACGAGCGCCGGCCGGCTGAGCGCGAGAAAACGGTCGATGGTCGGACCGAGGAAGGCGGCGACGGCCATGCCCGCGAGGCCGATCAGGAGCACGAGGTCGTGCCGGTGGCCTTGGGCGAGCAGATAGCCGAGCGAGATCACGAATCCGGTGAGCGACAGCGCGAGCAGATGAAAGCCCGCCCGCCAGCGCGTGGTGAGGGCGAGGCCGGCAAACAGGACGACCCAGGCGAGCAGGTAGGGCCAGAACGCGTCCCCACGTAGCGCCGTTTCCCAGGCGCCCCAGAGCCCCGCGAGCCCGATCGCGAGCGCATGCGCCGCATTCGCTCGCAACAGGATGGCCGCAGCGGCCGTCCCCGCACCCCAGGTCAGGACCGCATCGGGCGGATTGCCGCCGATGTGGTACATCTGCGCGACCAGCATGATGCTGGCTCCGAAGCTGCCGCAGCCGAGCATGGTTGCGGCATGACCGAAGCCTTCGAGGCCACGGCCATAGAGCCAGGCAGCGCCGCCATAGCTGCCCGCCAGCATCGCGAGCAGCAGGACGAGGCGGCCGAGCCGGGACATCTCCTGCCAGTTGGCCGCGACGAACGTCATCGCCCCCAAGCAGAGCAGCACCGCTGCCAGCACCGCCAGCACATTGGCGAGGCTCAGCGTCGTGCCCGATTGTCCGAGCTCGGTGCGAATCGCGCGCGCGCCGGGCGCCGTCACCCAGCCGGACTGCTCCCAGCGTTCGAGGTCCCGCCGCAGTCGCCGGTCGCCGAGCATGGCCGCTCCCCGTTTCGTTGAACACTGTTCAATAATGTAGGCGACCGCGCCGGCGGCGTCAATAGCGGTCGGCGCACGGCGGAACCGGGTGCCGGTGTGGGGAGCGGAACAATTTTTTGTTCCGCATTTGTTCTTTTCGCTTGAAGCGGCGAACAAAATATGTACATTTCCCTTCAGCGGGGCAATCCGCGACTCGTCCCTGGCGCCAATTCATGAAATAAGGAGCAGAGAATGACCGCACCGGAGCTGAGAGTGGTCGAAGGGGGAGGCATGGACAAGCAGAAGGCGCTGGAAGCAGCGCTCGCCCAGATCGAGAAGCACTTCGGCAAGGGCTCGATCATGCGCCTGGGCGCCAATGACAAGGCGATCGATGTGGAGGCGGTGCCAACTGGCTCGCTCGGACTCGACATCGCGCTGGGTATCGGCGGTCTGCCGAAGGGGCGGGTGGTCGAGATCTATGGCCCGGAATCCTCGGGCAAGACCACGCTGGCCTTGAGCGTCGTCGCCGAATCCCAGAAGCGCGGCGGCATCTGTAGCTTCATCGACGCCGAGCACGCGCTCGACCCCGTCTATGCGAGGAAGCTCGGGGTCAAGGTCGAGGACCTCCTCATTTCCCAGCCCGACACCGGCGAGCAGGCCCTCGAGATCGCCGACACGCTGGTGCGCTCCGGGGCGGTCGATATCCTCGTCATCGATTCGGTTGCCGCGCTGACGCCCAAGGCCGAGCTCGAAGGCGAGATGGGCGACAGCCTGCCAGGGCTGCAGGCGCGCCTGATGAGCCAGGCCCTGCGCAAGCTCACCGGCTCGATCTCCAAGTCGGGTTGCATGGTGATCTTCATCAACCAGATCCGCATGAAGATCGGCGTCATGTTCGGCAATCCGGAGACGACGTCGGGGGGCAATGCGTTGAAGTTCTATGCCTCCGTCCGCCTCGATATCCGCCGCATCGGCCAGATCAAGGAGCGCGAGGAGATCGTCGGCAACCAGACCCCTGTCAAGGTCGTCAAGAACAAGGTCGCCCCGCCCTTCAAGCAGGTCGAGTTCGACATCATGTATGGCGAGGGCATCTCGAAAACCGGCGAGTTGGTCGACCTCGGCGTCAAGGCCGGCATCGTCGAGAAGTCGGGCGCCTGGTTCAGCTACAACGGTACCCGCATCGGCCAGGGGCGCGAGAACTCCAAGACCTTCCTCAAGGACAATCCCAAGATCGCCGACGAGATCGAGAAGGCCATCCGCAACAATGCGGGCCTGATCGTCGGCGAGATGCTGAAGGCGGCGCCCGATGAAGGTGTCGACCACGAGGGCCGGGACCCCGAGGTGGAGGCCGGCGACGACGGGGCCGCGATGGAGGACGCTGGCGCGCGCAAGCCCGGGCGGGCACGCCGCGGCGGCTGACGAGCCAATCGTCCAGGCAAGGGAGAACGGCCAGCAAACCTGCTGGCCGGACCCTGTGGCGAGGCGTCAGAACGCTGGTTTGGCCTGTTCTGGACAGCCTGTCGGGCGGCTACTATGAGTACGCTGGCGGAGCCGTAGCCTGTCGCCTTTGCTCGAAAGTGCAAGGCGAGGCGACGTCCCGGCGATCAGTCCCAGCCCTCCGCGCCGCTGCAGGCACGGACCATGAACAGCGGAATTCACGCCCATGACCGGCGTCAACGAGATCAGACGGACATTTCTCGATTATTTCCACAGGCACGGCCACACGATCGTGGCATCGAGCCCTCTGGTGCCGCGCAACGATCCCACACTGATGTTTGCCAATTCCGGCATGGTGCAGTTCAAGAACGTGTTCACCGGCGCCGAGAGCCGCCCCTACAGCCGGGCAACCACGGCGCAGAAATGCGTGCGGGCCGGCGGCAAGCACAACGATCTCGACAATGTCGGCTACACCGCGCGCCATCACACCTTCTTCGAGATGCTCGGCAATTTTTCGTTCGGCGACTATTTCAAGGCCGAGGCGATTCCGTTGGCCTGGAACCTCGTCACCAAGGAGTACGGCCTCGACAAGAAGCGGTTGACCGTCACCGTCTACTCGGAGGACGAGGAAGCCTTCGGGATCTGGAAGAAGCTGACCGGGTTCCCGGATTCCCGCATCATCAGGATAGCGACCGCCGACAATTTCTGGCGGATGGGCGAGACCGGCCCGTGCGGCCCCTGCTCGGAGATATTCTACGATCATGGCGACCATATCCCGGGCGGCCCGCCGGGATCGCCCGACGCGGACGGTGATCGCTTCATCGAGATCTGGAACCTCGTGTTCATGCAATTCGAGGAGCGGCCGGGGGCAGAGCGGACCGTGCTGCCGCGCCCCTCGATCGACACCGGAATGGGGCTCGAGCGCATCTCTGCCGTGCTGCAGGGGACCCACGACAACTACGAGACGGACCTCTTCCGTGCACTAATCTCGGCCGCGGTCGAGCGCACCGGCGTGCCCGCCGAAGGCAAGGCGAGGTCGAGCCATCGCGTGATCGCCGATCATTTGCGCGCGTCGAGCTTCTTGATTGCCGACGGTGTGCTTCCCGCCAATGAAGGCCGCGGCTATGTGCTGCGCCGGATCATGCGGCGTGCCATGCGCCACGCCCATCTGCTGGGCGCGCGCGATCCGCTGATGTGGCAGCTCGTACCATCGCTCGTGCGCGAGATGGGGAGTAGCTACCCCGAGCTGGTGCGGGCCGAAGCCCTCGTCACCGAGACGCTGCGGCTCGAGGAGAGGCGCTTCACGAAGACGCTCGAGCGCGGCCTGGTGCTGCTGGATGAGGCAACAGAGCAGCTCGGCGGCGGCAAGGTGCTGTCCGGTGACGTGGCATTCAAGCTCTACGACACCTACGGCTTCCCGCTCGACCTCACCCAGGACGCGTTGAAGTCGCGCGGCATCGAGGTCGACACCAAGGGCTTCGCCAAGTCGATGGAGCGCCAGAAGCTGGAAGCGCGCGCCGCCTGGAAAGGCTCGGGCGAGGCCGCGACCGAGACGGTCTGGCTCGAATTGCGCGAGCAGCTCGGGGCGAGCGAGTTCCTCGGCTACGACACCGAGACGGCGGAGGGTGAGATCGTCGCCATCGTCAAGGCGGGTAAACGGGTCGAGAGCCTGAAGCAGGGCGAGGAGGCGGCCATCGTGCTGAACCAGACGCCGTTCTATGGCGAATCTGGCGGCCAGGCCGGCGATCAGGGCCTCATCCGTTCAGGCAAGACCGGCCGCTTTCGCGTAGTGGACACCCAGAAGCGGGCAGGCGATCTGCTCGTCCATCTGGGTGTGCTCGAGGCAGGATCGCTCGAGCTCGCCGATACGGCCGAGCTCACCCTCGACCACGCGCGACGGTCGGCGACCCGTGCGAACCATTCGGCTACCCACCTGTTGCACGAGGCGCTGCGCCACGTGCTCGGGCTCCACGTCGCCCAGAAAGGCTCGCTCGTCGCGCCCGACCGGCTGCGGTTCGACTTCTCCCACCCCAAGCCGATCGGGGAAGCCGAGCTCGCCGCGGTCGAGGCCATCGCCAATGCGATCATCCGCCAGAACGGCGCGGTCGAGACGCGATTGATGGACCGCGACGAGGCGATGAAAACCGGCGCCATGGCGCTGTTTGGCGAAAAGTACGGCGAGGAGGTGCGTGTCGTCAGCATGGGGCTGGCGACGGTGGGCGAGAAGGCCGGCACCACCTATTCGGTCGAGCTGTGCGGCGGCACCCATGTGCGGCGCACCGGCGACATCGGCCTCGTCAGGGTCGTGGCCGAGACCGCGGTCTCCTCCGGGGTACGCCGGCTCGAAGCCCTGACCGGGGAAGGCGCGCGCGCCTATCTCGCCGCCCAGGACGAGCGGATGCGCGCAACCGCTTCGCTGTTGAAGACGCGGCCCGAGGACGTGGTCGAGCGTGTGAGGGCGCTGATCGACGAGCGCCGGGCCCTCGAGCGCCAACTGGGGGACGCCCGCCGGCAAGCGGCGATCGGCGGCGGCGCCGGGCCGGCTGACGCGGCCACCACGATCCGCGAAATCGCTGGCGTAAAGCTCTATGCGCGGGTGCTGAAGGGACTGGAGCCCAAGGACCTGCGCGGGCTGGTCGACGAAGGCAAGCGCGAGGTCGGCTCCGGCGTGGTTGCCATCGTCGGCGTGACCGAGGACGGCAAGGCCGGCCTCGCCGTCGGCGTCACCGCCGACCTCGTCGGGCGGCTGTCGGCCGTCGATCTGGTGCGGGCGGGCGCCGAGGCGATCGGGGGCAAGGGCGGCGGCGGCCGGCCTGACATGGCCCAGGCCGGCGGTCCCGACGGCGCCAAGGCCGACGCAGCGATCGCCGCCATTGCCGAGAGAATGGCAGCTGCGACCGTATGAGCCCGCGGCCGGCGTGCTTGCGGTCAGGGCTCGCCCGCGGGCAGCTGCAACGACCAGATGGTCGCGAGGAGCTCCGCGGGCGTGCTGTCTTCCGTCGATCTGGCGGGAAGCCGATGCAACTCGTCGAGCCAGGCGATCCGGCTCTCGATGCCGTACTGCATCCCTGGTTTCACGCGCGCGGGCTCCTCGAGGCTGCCGAGTGCAATCGAGATTTCGTTTGGCTCGGCCAGATATTGGAACCTCGAGGGTGTGCCGCTCCGGACGCAGAACCCACGCTCCGCCGGCGTCGAGCTGGGGAACAGCGCCGGCTGCCCGCGTGCCCGCGACAGATCGGCGACTGCGATGCTCGCGAGCGGGGCAAAACAGCTCCCGAACGCGCGCTGCATATGCGGCAATGGCAGATCCGCGGGTCGAACGGCTCGGCGAGGAGCTCGTAGCGCACCTCCCCGCACTGGCAGCCGCTGCGATGGTGGATCGTGCGCTCGCTGTCCATCCCTCAGATCTCGATCTGCCGGCCGCGCGGCAGGTGCTTGTTCATGAAGGCGATGAAGGCTGGATAGCTGAGCGTCTGGAAATCATACTTGGCGACGATCTCGCGCCGCGCCGCCCGCCCGATCTCGCGGTAATTGTCCTTGTGCTCGAGCACGTCGGCGATGTGGGCCGCGAGCATCCTCGGCTTGAAGAAGTCGACCAGGAACCCCGTCCGCTCGTGACGCACCAGCTCGCGCACCGGCGCGACGTCGGAGGTGACGATCGTCTTCTCCAGCGCCATCGCTTCCAACAGCGACCACGACGGCACGAACGGCACTGTCAGCGCCACGTGGCAACGCGACAGCTGCAACAGTGTCATGAACTGATCGTAGGGAACCTGGCCCAGGAAGTGCACGCGACTCCAGTCGGCACGATCGCCGACCTCCTCGATCATCTGCTTTCGAAACGTGCCAGCCTCACCCAAGGTGCGGCCATAGGACACCTGATCGCCGCCGATGATGGCAACGCGCGCCTTGGGGCAGCGCGTGAGCAGATCGGGCAGCGAGCGCATGAACACGTGGAAGCCGCGCGCCGGCTCGAGGTTACGGGCAACGAAGGTCACGATCTGGTCGCCACGACGCAGCCCAGGATCGATACCGGTGAAGACGCGGTCGCTGTCGTGGTCGGGCAGCAGCAGCTCGGTGCGGATGCCCTCGTGCAGCACGTTGATCTTGGCTTGCAGCTCGGCTGGGAACACGGATTTCTGCCAGTGGGTGGCGGTATGGCCGGCAGCGCAGCGCAGATGCGAGAGATGGGTCGTCGCGTTGCGGGCGTGCACGAGCGCGGAGATGTCGGGGCGATCGGGAAACTCGGGGTCGAAATTGATCAGGCCGCCCTTGGCGATGTAATAGTACTCGAAGCATCCGAGCATCGGCACGCCGGGCCAGACGTCGTGCAGGAACAGCATCTCGCCCCAGCCGATGTGCCCCACGATCAGGTCGGGCACAAACCCCTCGCGCTTCAGCTGATTGGCCGCGCGTGCCGCGCCGACGCCAGCGCCGCAATGGTTCTCGAACCATTTGGAGTAGGCATAGGCGTCGTCGCCAGCCTTGTGGTGGACGGGATAGACGACGATTTTATGGGTCTTCACCTCGGGCACCTGGCGGCGCTGGGTGAGGAAGACGATGTTGTGCCGGCCGCTCGCCGCAAGCCGCGGCAGGATCTCACGGTACTGGCCGGGGTAGTTCTGATGCACGAAGAGGATGTTCATGGCGCGAATCTCCTCGGTCGAGCCTAGAGAATTTTCGTCGTCAACGCAGCTGCATGGCAGGCAGCGAGCGGGACAATCGTGGTCTGGCTCGGTCGTGGGCGACCCGCGACCGCAGCCGCCATGCGATCCGAGGCCGAAGTGCCGGATTGTGCACCGCATCGTGCGCGCCAATGACCGATCGTAGCTGCAAATCGCGAGGTTTCGGGTCAGTCGGCACGCGGAAATGCAGTGCGGATCATGATTTTGATCGATCGCGGCTCTGGACTGAGCGCCGATGGTGCAGCGCAAACAGTTCGGTGACAGTCAAGATGATTGCTGCGGCGCAGCACCGAGAATTGTGGACAGAGCTCTGATTGCGGCTCGATCTCAGCGAGCTTTCGGTTGCGTTGCGCCTCGCCAGGTTGTTAACTCTTCCACAAGTCCATGCGACGGAGGGCCGCAGCATGAGTACCACAAGTCCATATCTGCGAGACCAGGGGCGGGGTGCCCTTTCGAGCGGAGCCATTGCCGCAAGGCAGAGCAGCAGTGTCGGGTTGCGGCGTATCCTGCCGGAAGCGGTCGGCATCGTCGTCGAGATCGGCGCGGGCTCTGGGGCGAGTTTGTCACTTTATGACGCCCAGAAAGTCGAGCGGGTGATCCGGGTCGGGTCGCCTGGCCGCCGGAGACGTGAAGGGGTCGGGCGCAGCGGGAGCCGCGATTTGTACGATGGCGCCTTGCCACCGTTGTTTCCCGTCGAGGTGATCGACGCTCGCTCGGATGTGATCTCGCTCGCCTCCGCCAGTGCCGATACGGTCGTGTCGACCCACGCCTTGAGCTCGGTTGCTTGCCTCGCCACGGCGCTCGCCGAGGTCCGCCGGGTGTTGCGCCCGATGGGGCGCTTGCTGTTCATCGAGCACGGGCGGGCCCAAGGCCGGCGGATGGCGCGGTGGCAGGACCGGCTCGATCCGATCTGGTCGGGGTTGATGGGCGGCAGCCACATCAATCGCAACATCTCACGCATGATCGAGAATGCGGGCTTCCGGATCGAGTATCTCGACACGTTTCGACAGTCCTCGCTGCCCGGTGTTTTCGGGTTGCAGGTTGTCGGCATCGCCCGGCTGCGCTGAGGATCGACCCCTGAGCAGGTTTACTCCGTCAAATCCACACCCGTCGTCCGGGATGACGGGTAGTGGGGTTGGCCAGGTAGTGTTTGGCCAGCAAGTGTTTGGCCAGCAAGTGAAATGGCCGAGCACCCTCACTCCGCCGCGGCCGGGATCGGTTTCGACCAGATCCACTCGTGCCCCGGCGCGGCCGTGCGGGGGATCAGCCGCGCGAGTGCGAGCGAGATGCAGGCAAACGACGCGCCCAACAGGAAGACCGCGGCCGGACTCCACAGCCAGACCAGCCCCAACAGCACCGGCAGGAAAATCGCCGCGATGTGATTGATCGAGAACGCGACCGCCGCAGTCGGAGAGATATCGGCCGGGTCGGCGATCTTCTGGAAGTAGGTCTTCGATGCCATCGACATGGCAAAGAAGGCGTGATCGATCAGATAGAGCGCGGCTGCGGTCCAGGGGTCGTTCACGAAGGCATAGGCGATGAACACCAGCGCGAGCCCCAAGTATTCGAGCGTGAGTGCCGTCCGCTCGCCGAAGCGCACCACCAGTTTGCCGATCTGGGGGGCGAGGAACATGTTGAAGAGGTGGTTGGCCAGGAACAGCGTAGTGATGCCGGTTACCGTGAAACCGAACTTCTCCACCATCATGAAGCCGGCGAAGACGACGAAAATCTGCCGCCGCGCGCCGTCCATGAATGTCAGTGCGTAGTAGAGCCCGTAGCGGCGGCGCAGCAGCAGCTTCTTGTGCTGGACCACGTCCTGGGGGAAGCAGGGAAAGGTCAGCGCGATGCCGATCGCGATCAGGGCAGTCAGGCCACCCGCGATGACATAGGTCCGGGTGTAGCCGAGATCGAGCCAGGTGAAGGCGAGGAAAACGAGCCCGAACGTGCTGAGGGAAGCCATGCTTTCGGCGGCGATGATGCGGCCGAGCCCATGGGCGGCGTTGGCTTTGGGCAGCCATTGCAGCGATAGCGACTGGTTCATCGTATCGAAATAGTGGAAGCCAAACGACATCAGCAGCGTCGTTGCATAGAGCCCATAGGCAGCCGGGAAGAAGCCCGTTGCCGCGGTGCCGATGCCGAGCACCAGGAGCGAGAGGATGGCGAGCGTCTGCTCGCGCATGAACAGGAGAACCAGCACTGTCCCGAACGCCAGCAGCCCCGGCACCTCCCGGACCGATTGCAGGATCCCGATCTCACGCCCGCCGAAGCCGGCAATGTCGACAGCGAAATTGTTGAGCAGCGTCATCCAGATCTGGAACGAGAATGCGGACGCCGCCGCCATCAGCATCAGCATCAGCACGGGCGTCAGGCGTCTCGAGGCTGTGGCGGGAGGGCCGGTGGATGTGCTCATCCCAGCTGCCTAGCATAGCCCGCGAGCAGGCGTCCTCGCCAACGCGTCTGCGACCCCTGCAGATGGCGTAGGCACGCTATGCAGGGCAGCCGCGCTGCCGCAGGAGGCGCCCCCACACAACTGCTCCGTCGTCCCGGGCGATCGAAGCCCGGCATTCAGCCGGGGCGGAGTTCGACCCGGGATCCAGGCCCCGGACGGGCCAGTCCCCCGACGAGATCGTGCGAGTTATTGTGCCTTCGGCCCTTTTTGTGCTGGATCCCGGCTCAGCGCTCCCGTTGGTCGCTCGGCCGGGAAGACGGCGGGGCGAGAAATGGGCTCGATGAAACCGATTCACTTGTATTTGCGGGCCGCCTAAGCAGACTTTCGTCCGGTGGCTTGCGTCGGTGCGTCCGTGATGTTGCATTGTCAGGCTGGTGCAAGTCCAGCCCATAGGAGGTTACGACCTATGTAGCCGAAGGTAGCTGCGTTCCCATCAGCGCGTGATGCGGATGACCTTCAGGCGGCTCGAGGCCGGTGCCGCGAGCGCGTCGGCGACCGAGACACGCAGCGCGCCTGTGCTCGCGGTGGCGGTCGCTGTCCCGGCGATGTCGGTGCTGTCCTCGTCCCCGTCGGTGCCGAGCGCGGTCACCCGCAGCGGCATCGCCGCGATGACCTCGCCCTGGCTGCCATCCACATCGGCAGGCCAAGCCGTCGAAACCGGCTCGGCGATCGCTCCATCAGTAAGCATGGCCGGCTCGGCGCCTGATCTCACGCTGGAAACGCGGACGATCGTGCTGGCCTTGCTGACCTGGGCGCTCCACGAGCCGAGACCGGTATCGACGCCCTGGCCGGTGAAGGCGGGCCGGCGCCTGGCGAGGGTCTGCTCGTGGCGGCTCGCCAGCAGGTCATAGACCTGGCCGACGCTGCGTGGCTGACCGTCGGCGTAGAAGATCTTGCGGTTGGCGGCGGCGGCGCGAGGAAAAAGATCTGGCGCGGAGAGGCTCTGGCGCGTGTCGCGAAACTGGATCAGCCGGACGGCGTCGCTCGGCCCGAGGAAATGAGCCATGTAGAGCTCAGCCGAGGTCGGTCGGCGACCGATCTCCTCGGCGATGTGCTCGGCATTGCGGGTCGCATAAGCGCCCGCCATCACGGCCGAGATGCGCGGGTCGCGGCGCAGCGACAGGATGGCCCGGCGGTGCGCTGGATTGGCAACGACGTAGCGGCCCTCGGTCGTCCTCTCGATCATGGCGGCGTATTCGCCCAGCCCGTACTGCTCGCCCTCGTCCTTGATGGTGCGGATCCAGGTTTCCTCGATGAACTGGAACAGGCCTTCCGCGCTCGATGTGCTCGCCCGGGCGTCGGCCTGGAAGCTCGATTCCCGCTGGGCCGTGCGCATCAGGTAGTCGAGGTCCGCGCCGGTCGTGGAGCTGGCGAGCGACAGTGCCATGGCAATCTGAACCGGCAGATCGACGAGGGAGAGATCCGGCATGACGACTAGCCTCGACCTACTTTGAGGGGCAACAGGCCGGGGACACTGCCTCGGACTGATCTGAGCTTGCCCGATCGGGGTGAAGGAGCCGTTAAGGCGTGTGCTGGAATGGGACGGGAGTGGCGTCACTCGGGGAGGTGTACGTGGGATCGGGAATGCCCGCTGGGTGCGAAGTTGTGCCCTCCTGCCCAAGCGGGCACGTTCCGCGGCTCAATACGTCGATGCCGGGCTGTCACGTCAGCGGGCCGGTCGAGAACAACGTCACGCGCAGTCCTCCATGCAGCACTGGGGTGACTGGCGGCAAGAATGGCAGGCCGGTTGCGCTGGCGAGCGATGGCTCGCTCGTCACCAGACCAACGCGCCAGCCGGAGAAGCGGTTCAGGAGCGTTTGCCCGAGCGCGTGGTAGAGAGACTGCAGACGGTTCTTGTCGCCAATCCGGTCGCCGTAAGGCGGGTTGACGATGACGAGGCCGGGCGGTCCGCTGGGCGCAACGAGGTCGCTGATCGCGTGCTGCCGGAACTCCGTCATCGCGGTGACGCCCGCACGCGCTGCATTGGCGCGGCTCATGCTGACAGCGCCCGCGTCCCGGTCGCTGCCGTGAAATCGGACGCCTGGCTTGGCACTGTCAGGCCGGGCATTGCTCGCATTTGCGTCGGGGCTTGCCCCGGAGCAATCGGCAAGACTGTCCGGTGGTCGCTCCGGGGCGGGCGCCGACGCGATCGGGCCACGCATGATTTGCCAGGCCGCCGCGTCAAAGCTCGCGAGCTGCTCGAAGGCGAAGCGTCGTGACCGGCCAGGCTTGAGGCCGGCAGCAATCTCTGCCGCCTCGATGACGAAAGTGCCCGACCCGCACATCGGATCGACGACGGGCTCGGTGCCGTCATATCCGCACTGGCGCAGGAAGAGAGAAGCGAGCGTCTCGCGCATCGGCGCCTTGTTGACGGCTTCCTTGTGACCACGCTTGTGCAGGGGCTCGCCCGACGTATCGACACCGATGGTGCACAGGTCGTCCTCGATGCGCGCCTTGATGCACACCTCGGCTTCGGGGGAGTGAGGTGCGCCGAACTCCTCGCGGATTGCCCGTTCGATCCGCTGTGCCGCGGCGCCCGAGTGGTAGATGCGGGAGCTCTTGCAGGAGACTTCGATGCGGAAGGGCACGTCCCGACGCAGGACCTCGCCCCAGGCAAAACGGCGCGCGCGCTTGTCGAGTTGCGCGAGATGGAGAGCCCGGAACGCGCCGATGCGCGCAAGCACGCGGCTGGCGCCACGGATCTCGAGATTGGCTCGCCAGACCTCGGGCCAGCCGCCCCTCATCGTCACGCCGCCCCTGACCGGCTTGGCCTGCGTGAATCCTTTGGCCCGCGCCTCTTCGCA
>JANPDA010000330.1:0-4073 GCA_031431235.1 Hyphomicrobiaceae bacterium | reverse complement strand
TCAATGAGGCGCTGGCGATCGTTAGAGGCGAGATGAAGCCTGCGAGAGTGTATGTCCCGTCCGACCCAAAGGTGAAGGCGATACGCCAAAAGCTGGGATTGACGCAGGAGGACTTCGCTACTCAATTCGGATTCTCATTGAACCAGATCAGAGACTGGGAGCAACACCGGTCGCGACCACTTGGCGGGGTTCGTTCCTATCTTTTCCTGATCGAGAGTCACCCAGACCAGGTTTGCAACATGTTGCGCAGCAGCGCTGGGAAGATGCAGGCTGCGCAGTAGGCAGCGATTGCTTGTCGAGTCAGCGGCCGGCGGCACCCAATAGCTTGAGAATGGCTTCGTTCGGAGTGAACCCAGCAACGATGTCCTCAGGTCTTTCGAGCCAGAACCAGTAATGATCATTCTCGTCGCCCGCGATTAGCCGGTCGAGCTTGTCCGGCCACCAGCGATAGAGGTTGAAGGCAAGCCAAGGCCCTCCGGAATAGACGCCGTTGAAGCGGTCCTGCAGCGCGGCGCAGGGGTAGGGCAGCTTTAGCGGATTATCGCCGAGCCAGGCATCTCCGTAAGGAAAGGTCCGCTCATAGCTGTCTATCGTCCACCGACCTGAAGCGAGCCGGCGATCAAGCAGCTTTTGCCGCAGGTTAGGCCAGTGGAGTGCTTCGATCGCCTGATCCGGGCAGTCCGCGACGGCAATCCACTCGGGCGGGTTGATCCAAAACTCGAACGCCTTCGGATCGTCACCTTCGGGCGAAACTGCTGCGGACAGGAGCCACGCAATCCGGTTCTGCTCGCCTTCCTCCCGGTCGGCTCCTGCCACCGCCCACCAGCCGCCGCCCGCGTACGTGCCATTGTAGCGGTCCTGCACGACAATGGCTGAGCGCACTGCATCGAGGGACATGGTCGAGCGGCCCCCTACTGCGCCGTCCAGCCGCCATCGATGGAAAGGTTCGCGCCGGTGATCTGGGCAGCGCCATCCGAGCAGAGGTACAGCGCGAGGCTGGCGACCTGCTCGACGGTCACGAACTCCTTGGTTGGCTGGCCGCCGAGCATGACGTCGTTGATGACCTGCTCTTTCGTCAGGCCCCGCGCCTTCATGGCGTCGGGGATCTGCTTCTCGACGAGGGGCGTCCAGACATAGCCGGGTGAGATGCAATTGCAGGTGATTTTGGAGGTCGCGACCTCGAGCGCGACTGTCTTGGTCAGGCCTGCGAGGCCGTGCTTGGCGGTCACATAGGCCGACTTGAAGGGTGAGGCGACGAGGGAATGTGCAGACGCCGTGTTGATGATGCGGCCCCATTGCCGGCGCTTCATGCCGGGCACCGCCGCCCGGATCGCATGGAACGCCGCCGACAGATTGATGGCGATGATCGCGTCCCATTTGGCAATCGGGAACTCCTCGATCGGTGCCACATGCTGGATGCCCGCATTGTTGACGAGAATGTCGACCGAGCCGAGCTCCTTCTCGCCAAAGGCGATCAGCCCCGCGACATCATCGGGGCTCAGCATGTTGGCGGGCGAAAAGCGCACGCGACCACCAAAGGCCTCGATCTCCTTGATGGCGACCGCATTGTCGGCCGCGGTGCCAAGGCCGTTCAGCACGACGCCAGCGCCGTCCTGGGCCAGCGCCTCGGCGATCGCGAGCCCGATGCCGGACGTCGAGCCCGTCACTACCGCATTCCTGCCCTTCAGCATGACCACACTCCCATTGGATCAACGCGCGCGAAAACCGTCGAGCACGAAGAGAAACGCCTTGCGTCCCCCTGCGGTTGCACGATCGGGCGGCGATGGCAACGCTCTCACGGTCTGGAACCGCTCGGCGATGCTGGCGATGTCAGGGGTCAGGCTGACGAGCAGCACCGGTTGTGGCGAGCCCGTGCGATAGGGCCGGGTCAGCTCGTAGTGGTCGCGCGGCTGGTCGCCACCCTTCCAGGCGAGCACCGGCACCGGCACTTCGCGCAGATAGTAGACCAGCTCGGCGACAATGGCGCGGTCATCGGCCAGCACGGCCCGATAGGATCCGTTCGCGAGCTCAGTCTTGGCCGCCTCGCCGAGCGCTCGCCAGCCGACCAGGCGGGCCAGGGGATCGACTCCACCCGGCAACGTCATCCGCCCGGCCAATGCCATGCCGAGCGGAATCAGGGCAGCGAGCGCGAGGTGCAGCACGAGCGAGCCCCAGCGCGCTCGCCAGGCGCCGTCGCGCAGCATGGTCGCCGTCACCAGCAATGTGCCCGCCACATACGCGACGGCAGCCCAATTGGCGTGCGCCCGCGATACGAAGGCCTGGGCCATGAAGAGGAGGATCACCGGCAGGCAGAAGGCAAGCAGGAGCCGATCCGCTGCCGGAAGCGGCCGGCGCGTGGCGCGCCAGGCGATGACGAGGAGAGCTGCAAACAGCACGGGCCCGAACACACCGAACTGGGCGCCGAAGAACTCGAGTGCCTTGCCCGGCCGGAACAGATCGCCACCCCAGTTGGCGTTGTCGGCCGTATGGGAGAACGTCGCAAAGCCGTTGGCGGCATTCCAGAGCAGGTTGGGCGAGACCGTGGCGAGCGCTGCAGCCAAGGCCGCTGCCGCCTTCGGCACGCCAATTCCGCGGCCATCCCCTCGCACGACCCACGAGGCCAAGAGCGCGCACGGCAGAAACAGCACCATCGCGTACTTGGACAGCAGACCGAGACCGACGCCGATGCCGAGCAGGAGCGCCCAGCGCCATCCTCCGCCCGCACGTAGTCGCAAGACGGACAATAGCGCCAAGGCCCAGCAGAACAGTAGCGGCACATCGGTCGAGATGATCCCGGACGACACGGAAATGCCGGGCAATGTCGCATAGACGATGGCAGACCAGAACCCGGTCCGCTCGTCGTAGAGTTGGCGGCCGGCCAGATAGACGAGGAAGGCGGTTGCCGCATGGACGAGCGGGGAAGCGAGCCGCACGCAGGCCTCGCCGTCGCCGCAGACCGAGGTGGACAGGGCGATCAGCCAGGCGATCACCGGGGGCTTGGAATAGTAGCCCCAGGCGAGCTCGCGGCTCCATTCCCAGTATTGCGCCTCGTCGAAGAAAAGGTCGGTCGCGCTGAGCCAGAGCGCTACCACACGCGCACACGTCAGCACGGCCAGCACCAGGGGCAGGCCGAGGCTCGGCCCGGCATCGCTGCGATCGCTTGGCGCTTCGGTCACGGTCGGCTGGTGCCTCAACGCGGCTGGAACTGGTGGGGACGAACTGGCCGTCGCGTGCGTCATATAGAGGCTTGAGAGCGCCCGAGGAAGCCTGTTATGGCTCGCCCGCCGCCGGTAAGTCGGCCGGGCGGAGCATGAGGAAAGACCTGGAACAGATGCGCATCTCCGTGGTCATTCCGGCCTACAACGAGGCGGGCAACATCGGCCGGCTCGTGACGGAGACGTTTGCAGCCGTGCCTGGCGAGATGCTGGGCGAGGTGATCGTCATCGACGATTGCAGCGACGATGGCATGGCGGGGGAGATCGGTGCGCTGATGCCGCGCTACCCGGCCCTACGGGTGCTTCGGCATGGCAGTCGCAGCGGCCAATCGACGGGCCTGCGCACCGGCATCTGGGCCGCCCGCTTTCCCGTGATCGCGACCATGGATGGCGACGGCCAGAACGATCCCCACGACATCCCCAGGCTGGTGGGCAAGCTCGCGGTGCCGGGCCAAGCGGGACCAGCGCTGATCGGCGGCGTGCGCATCAACCGCAAGGCTGTCGGGTCACGGCGGTTTGCCTCCAGGTTCGCCAACTGGCTGCGCGACCGGGTCCTCGACGACAAATGCCCCGACACAGGCTGCGGCATCAAAGCCTATCACCGCGACGCCTTCATCCGGCTGCCATACTTCACCAGCATGCACCGCTACCTGCCGGCGCTGTTCCAGACCTATGGGCTCGAGGTCGCCTATGAGCCGGTCACCGACCGGCCGCGCCTCGCCGGCCAATCGAAATACACGAATTTCGGGCGCGCCCTGGTCGGCATCTACGACCTGTTCGGGGTGACATGGCTGCGGCGGCGGACCAAGCTGCCGGCCGTGACAGAGGTGGCGAGGTAGGCCGGCTCGGGCTCGGGCC
>JANPDA010000329.1:0-8771 GCA_031431235.1 Hyphomicrobiaceae bacterium | reverse complement strand
GCCTGCAGCAGCGCGACGCGATCCTGGCCGAGCACGTCTGCCTGGGCGCGCTGACCCCGCGCCAACTCCTCGAGGAACTGGCGCTCGGCGCGGCCGAGTGCGGCCCGCTCCGCCTCGCGCTGGGTCGCGACCTGCACCGAGATCTGGCTTTCGACCAGTCGCGGCTGCTCGTCGGCGGTGGCGCGGGCCTGCTCGCGCTCGATGCGTTTCATCTGGGCTGCCGTCTCGCGCTCATAGGTCGAGGAGAATTCGTTGGCGAGCTGGATGCGGCGGCGGGCGGTCAGCAGCTCGGGCGGGATCGCGGGCTCGCCGAGCCGGATCTCCTTGATCTCGACGCCGGCTTTGCGGCCCTCGATCTTGACCAGCTCCTCGATCGTCTTCTCGAGTGCGTCGCGGTTGTCGAGCAGGTCGAGTGCCCGCGTGGCTCGCAGCTCGAAGCGGACGGTGCCGTCGGCCGCCTTCACCGGCACGCGGATCTGGCCACCGGTGACGTTTCGCACGATCGAGCGGATGACTGGTGTCAGGATGCGGTTTTCGATGTCGTCGATGCCGCCGACCGAGCCGACCACGATCGGCGCGTTCTCCGGCTGGATCTGCACCTGGGCGCGCAGCTCGAGTGGTATGTCCCAGCCTTCGATCTTGGTCAGCACCGCGCGGTCCGCGGCACCCTCGGGTATGCGCTCCTCGACGGAGCGCTCGGTCTGCTTGATGCTGCCTTCCTGGTCGACGGTCAAGTCGATCGTGCGTTTGATGTAGCCGCCCTTGTACTCCCAACTCTTAACGCGGGTGTCGACCAGCGTCACCTCGTAGGCGGCGCGGTTGAGGTAGTAGGCACCGGGGAACAGCGGCTCGCGCCAGATGCCGAAGCAACCCTTTGGAACCAGCGGAACGGTCAGCGCCTCCTCGACCTCGCGGCCCTGGTCGGCAGCCGAGACTTTCTCCTCGACGCAAGTCGCGCCCTGCTCGCGCACGTTCGACTTGACGACGCCCACGTGGCCGGCCGGAATGATCGTCGCGCTGGTGCCCTCGTTGACGGTCACCTTGAACAGATACTGGTTGATCCGGTAATTGCCGGGCTTCAGGACGGTCTCCTGCGGTCCGCGGATTCCTCCGTTGGTCATGAAAGTTGCGGCGTCGATCATCGCCTGGACCCGGTCGTCGGGGATCTTCGGGGCAATGAACATGCCGTCGGGCATCGGTGCGCCGTCGAGCGTCGTCACCTCGCCGTAGTAGCCCTGCGGGATCTCGATCACCGGGCGCTCCTCGAATTGGTAGAGCACGCGCACGAGCGGGATCATGTGGAAGCCTGGGCCGAGAATGCGGGCCTGCGGGCCCTTCTGGCCGGGCAGCGCGATGATACGGCCCTCGGGCAGCTCCTGGAATGCGTAGATGCGCTTCAGGTGCCCGACCCGGTCGGCATCGATGAAGACGTAGGAGGTTTGCGCCAGCAGGAAGACGCCGAGCGCGGCCAGCAGCAGTCCGCCGAGGCGACCGCCGATCAAATTCGAGAGCGCACCGAACCTTCCCGCCTGCGGCTGTCCCCCGCCGAACCCACCTTGCACGAGCACCAGGATTCCGACGGCGAGCGCGACGATGCCGATCAATGCACCAAGCATGGCAGAGTCTCCCAAGGTGATTCGACAGTCTTGATTTGGATTGGACAATGGTCAGACTTGGTTAATCGAAAATTTACCTCCCGGGCTCGACACGAAATCGTGGCGACGCCGGTCGATTGATGCGCCCGACTTGCCCGGCATATGGGGATCGGTTGCGCAATTTCCAAGCGAGCAGATCGACGTCGCCTCAGCGCACGTCCTGGCGCAATCGGGCCAGCAGCTCGTCGGCGCGTTGCAGGTCGATCGCCAGCCGCCGGCGCAATTGCTCGGCACTCACCCGCTGGTCGCGCATGTAGAGCGCGAGCGCCCGCTCGTAGATGCCGTCCTCGACCGAGCCGGGCGCTGCTGGCGGCGTGAACGGCTCGGGGCGTGCATTTGCCGTGACCTCCTGGACGAACACCGGACGCATCTGGCGGGCGAGATCGGCGGCGATCTGCTCGACCTCCTCCTCCGAGACGTAGGGCCCATGCACCCGCACGGCCTCGCCCGGGCCTTGCGCGAGCAGGAGATCGCCCGATCCCAGCAATTGCTCGGCACCGGCCGTGCCGAGCACGATACGGCTGTCCGTCCGCGACGAGACCCGATAGCAGATGCGGGCCGGCAGATGCTCGCGCACGGCATCCGTCACCACGTCCGCGCTCGGTCGCTGGGTCGCGGCGATGATATGAATGCCGGCCGCACGACCACCTTTGGAAAGCCGGTGCAAGGCGCTTTCCAGCTCGCGGCCGTGTGCGCGCATCAGTTCAGCCATCTCCTCGATGACGATGACGATGAACGGCATTGGCTCCGCGCTCAGCGCCTCGCTTTCATAGAGCGGCTCGCCGGTGCGCCGGTCGAAGCCGGTCTGGACGCGCCGGTTGAGGCTGAGACCCTGGCGGCGGGCGTTCTCGATCGCGTTGTTGTAGGTTTCGATGCTGCGCACGTTGAGCATCGACATGCGCTTCTGGCGCTCGTCCACTTCCTTGCCGGCCCAGTCGAGCGCCGCCGCTGCTTTCGAGGCCTCGCTGATGACAGGCGTCAGCAGATGCGGCAGGCCGCTCAAGGCAGCGAATTCCAGCATGCGCGGGTCGATCAGGATCAGCCGCAGCTCGGATGGTGCGAGGCGGAACAGCAGCGAAAGCAGCATGCTGCTGACGCCCGAAGCCTTGCCCGAGCCCGGGGCGCCCGCAACCAGCAGGCCCGACAAGCGCGCGAGATCGAGCACGACCGGCTCGCCGTCGCTCGCGCGACCGATGGCAAGTGGCAGCTGGGCCGCCGTCCGCCGGAAGGCATCCGTTTCCAGCAGCTCCCGCAAACCGATTTCGTCCGGGCGGGCGTTTGGTAGCTCGATCCCGATCGTGCTGCGGCCAGGCAGCGCTGCCACGCGCACCGACCCCGCTCCCATGGCGCGGGCGATTTCGTCGCCGAGCGCGATCACGCGCGAGACCTTGACCGTGCGCTCCGGCTCGAGCTCGAACAGCGTGACGACCGGGCCCGGCCTGGTGCCGGCGATTCGCCCGGCGATGCCGAACTCGGCGAGCGCGTCCTCCAGCAGGCGCGCATTGCCGCGCAGCACCACCTGATCGAGTCCCGAACCGGATCTGCCCGCGCGCGAGCGGTTCAGCATGTTGAGCGAAGGCAGCCGCAGCTCCGGTGCGGCCCGGCGGCGCGAAGGCTCGCTCTCGGCGGCCGGCTCGGCTGGGGCGACGCGCGGCGGCGGGTCCGGCCGTGGCGGGGACTGCTCGTACTCAGGCGCTTCCTCGAGGCTACGCGAAGACTGGTCGGGTGCGAAGCGCCGCGCCATTCTGAGGCTCTCGTCGTCGCGCGGCGCGATCAGGTCGGTTTCCTCATCGTCGGTGTCGGCAAGCAGCGGGTCGTCGGGATCGCCGTCCTCTGGCAGATCGAGGCCGAGTACGGTCCGGCGCTGTGGGGGCTCGGCGCGCGGATCGACGCGCTCGAAGACGGGGGCGGAAGGTGCGGGCGCAGGCGGAGCCGGAGTTTCGGCCAATGCAGGCCCGGCGGGCGCAGTCCGCGGCGCGGGCTCGAGGTCGGCCAAGGCCGGCTCGATCTCGACCTCGAGCTCGCGCCGGGAAAGTCCGTGCTTCAGGGATTTCGCATCGATGTCGAGCGACAAGGCGAGCGCGAGAAATCCCGATGCCGTCAACAGCACGAGCGCGATCGGCGAGGCGATCCGGGGATCGAGGGCTGCGGCCGGCTGGCGGATGAGCTGGAACAGCATGTCGCCGAGGATGCCGCCGAAGCCATGGTCGAGCGGCCAGGCCGAGGGCACCGGCAAGGCAGCGAGCGCGGTCGCAAACAGCAAGGCCGACAGCGGCCAGATCAGCAGCCGCTGGCGAAACCGCTCGATCCGCTCGCGCGAGAACAGCTCCAGACCCCAGAAGCACGGCGCGAACAGCAGAATGGTTGCGCTCAGCCCCAGGCTCTGCATCAACAAGTCGGAGCCGAACGCGCCGCCCGGCCCCAGCAGATTGCGGGATTGGGCGCCGGCATTGTCGACCAGCGCGGGATCGGTTGCCGACCAGGTGATGAGGGCGAGCCAGGCCGCGGCGGCGACGCCGAGCAGGATCACGCCGCTGCCGCGGGCGAGCAGGGACTTCAGGCCGTTCTCGACCGAGGTCGGGAGCAGTCCTGCACTGGATCGTCCTGTGCTGAAAGCTTCGATCGGCACGTGACTCGATACTCTACTCAACGACGACGGACAAACGCCTGAGCGCCTCCTCGGTCGTCGCGAGATCGTGCACCAGAGCGATCCGGACGTAGTCCCGGCCCGCATCCTCGGCCTCACCGCTCGCATGCGTGAGATAGGCGCCAGGCAGCACCCTGACACCCGAACGTTGCCACAGGGTTACCGAAGCCTGCTCGCCGCCGCCAATCCGGGACACGTCGAGCCAAAGGAAGAAGCCGCCCTGGGGACCGCCCCCCGGCAGCCGGTTGCCGAGGATCTCGCGCGCCATCGTGAATTTCTGCTGGTAGAGCCGGCGGCTCTCCACCACATGGCTCTCCTCGCTCCATATGGCCGTGCTCGCCGCCATGATCGGGATCGGCATTTGTGGCGCTGCCACATTGCGGAACTGGGCGAGCCGCTTGATGAAGGCGGGGTCGCCCGCACAGAAGCCCGAGCGCAGTCCGGCGAGGTTCGATCGTTTCGACAGCGAGTTGAAGACGATGACGTTGTCGAGCGAGCCGGTCCGCTCGAGCGCGACCTGGAGCGCCCCCGGCGGTGGCTCGCTCGGGTAGATCTCGGAATAGCATTCATCCGCGAACAGCATGATGTCGTGGCAGCGCGCGAGCCGGATGGCGCGCTCGAGGTAGTCGGCACTCGCGACCGCCCCTTGCGGATTCGATGGCGAGCAGAGGTAGCAGGCGACGGTGCGCTCCAGGAGCTCACCGTCGGCCTCGAGCCGATCGAGATCGGGCAGGAACCCGGTGCGGCGGTGGGCCGGCAGGAAGATCGGCTCGGCGCCTGCCGCGAGCGTTGCCGCGATATAGGCCTGATAGAACGGATTGGGGATCAGCGCGGCGGGTTTCTCGAGACGCGCGCGCCGGTCGATGGCGGGGAACATCGCCGAGAACAACCCTTCGCGCGAGCCGCACAAGGGGTGCACGTGGCTCTCCGGATCGATCCGGCCGACAAGGCCGTACCGACGACCGATCCAATGGGCGATCGCTTGCCGCAACTCCGGCGTGCCGATGATGGGCGGATACTTGCCGAACTCGGCGGAAGCCTCCACGAGCTTCTGCATCATCAACGCGGGCGGCGCGTGCCGCGGCTCGCCGATCGTCATGTCGATCGCGCTTGCTCCTGGCGCGATGCCTTCGAGCAGGGCTCGCAGACGGGGGAACGGCGACTGGATGTTGCGGGCAAGGACGTCCAGATGCGCTTCGGTCGGCATGGGGTGTAGCGTCCGGATAAATGCGGGTCGATGCGATACTAACCGCTAACTCGAGGACGACCAACGCGATTCTGCCCGCGCGACCCTCCAGCGTCGTGCACATGAGAGAGCGTTCCTGATGGCCTATTTCCATGTTGCCTCGCGATGCCCATTGACAAATTCGATCATATGAGCGTCATCGACACGAATCACTTGAACCTGACCCGGCGCGAGCCGCATGGTGCAATATGAATACGCCCACGCCAGAAACGATGCCGTCTTCCGTTAAATTCTTTTACATTAAGAATCAGGCGTTTAGAGTGATTCATGTGGATGGCGCCATCGGTGGCGTGACACCTAGGGGTCACCTCCATTTGGCAATGTACAGCGAGCGCCCGGCCATTCCTCAGGCGACGGCGCACAGTCTATCTGATGATGGTACACTGAGTGAGCCCCAAGAGATTGAGGGAAAGGCTGGCATCATTCGTGAATTGGATATCGACATGATCATGTCAAAACAAGTAGCCATTGAATTGAGAGATTGGCTTACCAAGCACTTGGAGTTGATTGATAGTCTGGAGAAGCAGAAAGGTTCATAAAATGCACTTCTTGGCCTATTCCCCTGACCAATTCGAAAGCAATTTCGAAAGCACTTCATCCACGCACAACATGAATCCGATATTTCTTGCGGCAAGCATGCGTCAATCTTACATAATTCACTATAATACATATGTGAATGCGTGGTTATCGGATACACTCTATCATTCCTCCATTTCTGAGATAGTTAGGCATAGCGCCTTCGAAAAACTGGTCGGCATGGGAGAATACACCTTGATTTTCACATTGGAAAAATTGATTGCGGGTGATGTAAGGATCCATTGGTTCCCATTGTTGAAAAAACTTGCGAAATTCGATCCGGTTCCTGCCGCGGATCGAGGATACATTGACCGAATGACGCAACACTGGGTGAGTTGGGGGAAGAGGAGTGGCAAGATCTGATTTCGTTGTAACTAGCCCTGCAACGGCGGAATACAACTGCATTTCGTGGATATTTGATTATCAGCGCCAAGCCATCTGGCCGGACGAGGATGAGCAACTTGGCTGGCCGCCTGAATTGCCACGCCGTGATGATATCAGCACGTTCATGGCTTTCTTCGCATTGGCAGGTTTTGCGCCATGTCGTGACGGCACTCTGGAAACGCAATTCGATCGGATCGCTTTGTTGGGGCGTGACGGCCGGGTGTTGCACGCTGCCCGACAATTGGCAGACGGCCGTTGGACCAGCAAAATGGGCTCTTGGGCAGACGGTTCACATGCTCGACCCGACAGCATGAGTGACCACTTTGGCCCGGTGATAGCGTGGCTCCGCCGGCAAAAGACTGGGCAACCCGTACCGTTACCCAACCTCGAGCCGTCGGCCGCTCGACTTGTCTCCCCGAGTGGTGGCCCTCTCGTGAGATAGGTGAGCCGGACTACCTTCAAGCCTTGTACCCACGGCGGGCCAGCATCACGGGAATCCGGTAACGCAAGTTGAGGAGCGCAGGCTCACACGTTGTAAGCACGCTCCCCGTGCTCGGCGAGGTCGAGGCCTTCGCGCTCCTGGTCGTTGTCGGCTCTCAGTCCGACCACCCGGTCGACGAGTTTCAGGAGGATTGCGGACCCGATCGCCGACCACAGGATGGTGACGAGCACGGCCTTCGACTGGATCATGACCTGGGACGCGATCGAGTAGTCGCCAACTGCGCCCGCCGCATAGTCGAAGATGCCGGTGCCACCGAGCGCGGGCGAAGCGACGATCCCGGTTCCGATCGCACCGACGATCCCGCCGATGCCATGCACCCCGAAGACGTCGAGCGAGTCGTCATAGCCGAGGCGATTCTTCAGTGTGGTGCAGGCCCAATAGCAGACGGCCCCTGCGATCAGGCCGAGCACGATCGCCCCGCAAGGCGAAGCGAAACCGGCGGCGGGCGTCACCGCGACGAGACCCGCGACGGCGCCGGTGATGGCGCCGAGCAGGCTCGGCTTGTGCCGGCACAGGCATTCGGCTGCGAGCCACCCGAGGGCCGCACCTGCCGGTGCGACGATCGTATTGACGAGGGCGAGCGCGGCTCCGCCGGACGCTTCGAGCGCGGATCCCGCATTGAAGCCGAGCCAGCCGACCCAGAGCAGCCCGGCTCCCAGCAGCGTCATCGTCAGCGAATGCGGCACCATCAGCTCGTGGCGGAAACCCAGACGCCTGCCAACCAGCAGCGCACCGACGAGGCCCGCAACACCAGCGTTGATATGCACGACCGTACCGCCCGCAAAGTCGATCGCGCCCATCGAGAAGAGGAAGCCGGCGGGTGCGCCGAACGCGCTCGGGCCGCCCCAGAACCAGACCATGTGGGCGACAGGCACGTAGACGAACGTCACCCACAGCGGCAGGAACAGGGCGAGCGCCTGGAAGCGGATGCGCTCGGCAACGGCCCCGACGATGAGCGCAGGCGTGATGGCGGCGAAGGTGAGCTGGAAGGCGATGAAGGCATATTCGGGGATGAAAACGCCCTTGGTGAAGGTCTCGGCCAGCGATTCGACCGTGACCCCGGCGAGGAACGCCTTGTCGAGCCCGCCGACGAAGGCATTGAGATTGCCGCCGTCGGTGAAGGCGAGGCTGTAGCCGTAGAGCACCCAGATCACTGCGACGACCGACAGCGAGTAGAGCACCTGCATCAGCACCGAGAGCATGTTCTTCGATCGGACCAGCCCGCCATAGAAGAGGGCGAGGCCAGGCACCGTCATCAGCAGCACGAGCGCAGTCGCGATCAGCATCCAGGCCGAGTCGCCCTTGTCGGCGACGGGGGCGATGGCCGGCGCCGTTTGCGCCAAAGCCGGACCAGCGAGCATGAGCGCGCTGGCGAGCACGGCAAGCACCGCATCGAGCCGGCAGTGCCTGATGGTGTGCCTGAAAATGGCTGTCACGAGTTTCATTTGCTTCCCCCGCTGGCGGATCGCCGAATGCGCCTCCCTGGTCCGGAGACACGCTTCCTTGGTCACGCAAGAAGGTTAATCAAGCTTCGTGCCAACTATGGTGCGGTGCAATAACTTATTGAAATAGATGGAATAATCGAGAGGCCTCGATGGCGGGAGCCCCGTTGCGGCCACATCGAGTTGCACAAATATTGGGCGATATCGCGCAATTGCCCGTTTTTTGGTCAGCCAGCCTGGACTTTCACATCGCCGGCTTTGTCCTGGAGGGGTCGCGCAACCGCATCAGACCCTCCTGGGCAACGGAGGCGACGAGCGT
>JANPDA010000328.1:0-8710 GCA_031431235.1 Hyphomicrobiaceae bacterium | reverse complement strand
TATCGGGCCTGCCGATCCCCGCAGGCCCCGCCGAAGTCGAGCCCGCTTTTGACCTCAGTGGCGATGCGTTGGGCAGCGATCCATCTGGTGCCGATACCGAGGCGGTTGTTGCCATGTCCGATGGGACTTTCTGGGTCGGCGACGAATACGGACCTTCACTGCTTCACGTCGGCCCGGATGGCCAAGTGTTGCAGCGTTGGGTTCCGATGGGGCTCGAGAACGCGCTCAAAGGAGCGGACTACGACGTCAAGCCCGTGCTGCCTGCGATAGCCTTGCGCCGCCGGATCAATCGGGGATTCGAGGCCGTGGCGGTGTCACCGGATGAACGTTGGCTCTATCTGGTATTCCAAAGCCCTCTCGCCCACCCAGGCGTCGCGGCGTTCGAAAACGCCCGACACGTGCGTATTTGGAAGCTCGATGCCCGGAGCGGAGCATTCAACGCGCAATTTCTTTATCCGTTGGATGAGCCCGCGACTTTTCTGCGGGATCAAAGGGCCGGCCAGGTCGCATCGTCAGACGTCAAGGTCAGCGAGGTTGCCGTCATAGGTTCGGATCGACTGCTCGTCCTAGAGCGCATCTCGCAAACCACGAAGCTCTACAAAGTAGACTTGAGTCCTCGGTTCGCGGTCCCGGCCGCGCATATGGACGTACGAACCCGCCCGACAGTCGAGCAATCGAGCGCCGATGTCAGGAAGACTGTAGATTTGCCTGTCCTTGCGAAGTCACTGGTGATCACGACCGATGATGCACCAGACATGGATCGCGACCTGGAGGGATTGGTCGTGTTGTCGCCGACCGAGCTGCTCCTCGTCACAGACAATGATTTCAGTGTCGAGGGTGCTCGCACACGATTTTGGCGCGTCAGGCTGGCGGCCCCCCTTGCGTAGGCCGCAGGCGTGCGGATAGTCGACCATCCGCCGGCAACTCAGCTCAACGATTTCTGGATATCCGCGATCGATGCTTTCGTCAGCGTCTTGCCGTGCTCCAAAACCAGCCGGCTCTGCACTTCCTTGTGCAGGAGCGGGCGTAGCTGGCCCAAGGTCTGCGGGTCGGCGATGAGAACCAGCGCTGCGAAGTCGCCGTGGTGAGCTCGGCGATACAGCTCATGCGCCAACTGTTTGGCAAACGTGGCCTCGTCGGTCTCCTGCCGCGTCGAATCCTGAGGCCGCTTGCCGGAAGGGCCGTCATTCTCGAGATGACCCGGGTGAAGCTCGCCGTCGGCCGTCAATGTTACGCGGTGCTCCTGACCGGAATTGCGGAAGAAGCGCGCTCCCGCGCCGTCGGCCACAACGACAAGGGCATTGTGGGGGATCTTGTCTGGCATGTTCTCACTCCGCGTCGACGGGCAATCCCCTCAAATGGTGTCACCGCCACCGTTCGGCAAGGCCGCATTGGATGTCCCTGGGCCGCAAACGCCTTCAGACCCGAGCAGGCCCGACGGTGACAAGCCCTTCGGCCTCGTGTCCCCAGCCTCCGAGTTGGTCATGCGCTGCCGTCCCACACTCCGCCATCCATGCATCATCTTGCCCTGATTGCGGACGATCGGCATGGATTTCACGTCCTCGCCTTCATGCGCTTCATGGCCTTCATGATCAGCTCCTGTAGCCACCGCTCGCGACCAGCCGGTCTCCTGCCCCCACCCAATGGCGATCCTCCGCGCCAATCCCCTTGCGGGGCGAGGTGGTGCCGACTATTGGGTTTCTAAGCGCGAAAGGCAGCGTCCTTCGGGCCAGCGCAGGAGAGAGCCGCATGTCCCCGATCCGACCCCTCGTCGCAGGCAACTGGAAAATGCACGGGCTCAGGGCCGCTGCCCTCGCCGAGGCGCACGCCTTGGCCGCGGGGCTCGCCAGGTCCCCGGCCGCGGTGGACGTGCTCGTCTGCCCGCCGGCGACGCTGATCGCAACGATGGCGACCGAATTGCGCGGTCGCGGCTTCGCGATCGGCGCCCAGGACTGCCGGGCCGAGGCGTTGGGGGCTTTCACTGGCGATCTCTCGGCCGAGATGCTGGCGGATGCGGGCGCCTCCGCCGTGATCGTCGGGCATTCCGAGCGCCGCGGCCTGCATGGCGAGCGCGACCGCGACGTGAAGGCCAAGGCGGAAGCCGCGCTGCGGGCGGGGCTGACGGCGATCGTCTGCATTGGCGAGACCGCAGGCGAGCGCAAGGCGGGCCTGACCCTCGAGGTGGTCTCGCGCCAGTTGCTCGCCTCTATGCCCTCAGGGAGCGACGCGGTACGCGTGGTCGTCGCCTACGAGCCGGTCTGGGCGATCGGGACCGGTCTCACGCCCACGCCCGCCGATGTCGCCGAGGTCCATGGCGCCATCCGCCAGTTGCTGGAGGGCAGGCTGTCGGCGCCGGGCGTCCGCATTCTCTATGGCGGGTCGGTTAAGCCAGGGAACGCGCGCGAGTTGATGGCAATGGCGAATGTCGATGGAGCGCTGGTCGGTGGAGCGAGCTTGAAAGCCGTGGACTTCCTCGGCATTATCGCTGCTTACGCCTGATCTTTCGCCGGGATCGGCTTAGTTACGGGGTGGATCGAGTGACCAGATTGAACCGCGTTGCAATCGTTTTCATCGCTGTTGGATTCGCCATGCCGACGATGGTGCCGCAGGCGCGGGGCAAAGCGCTGGAAGCCGCCGAGTGCAAAACAATCGACGCCGAGATGAAGACGCTCGAGGCCTCCGGGCTGAAAGGCGACCTCGACAAGGGTGTGGAATGGGCGAAGGCGAACCTGGCCGGCAGCCGCATGGAGCAAGTCAAGGTTTACCTGGATTTGCGCGAGAAAGTCCTGTTCCGCTGTCCGAGCCTTGTCGTCGCGACGCCCGCGGGCACGAGCGCTGGCAAGAAGAAGCTGAAGAACGATGCGGACGGCGAGGAGACCGAAGGCGACGCCGAGGTGACGGGCTCGCTCAAACCGATCTCCAATCGCTGACCCTGGCCGGGGGGCGGCGCGGGAATAGGCGAAAGAGTTGTCCGAGGCCGATTTTCAAGTCGTGGCCACGCCTTGACGGCGGCCTTGGCGGCGTTTGGGCGCATTGCCGGCCTCGGAGTGGGTGCGACTGGGCAATCACTCGCACGTCACCGCTGCCGCAACAGCCAGAAGGCCGCCACTCCCCAGCCGGGATGCGGCGGCCTTCTCTGTGTCTCGAGGTGATTTGTTGCCAATGTTCGCATTGACCACGAGGGGCAGATCGGACCGCCCCTCACGTGCCAGCCTTCGCCGCGGCAGCCTCAGAACTCGATTTCCACCTTGAAGCCGCGGGTGAACCCACACTGGCGGAGCTGACGTCGACGCAACTGCTGCTGTGACTGGCGCTCCTCGTAGTTGCTCTCCAGGCAGAACTGGTAGTGCTGCTTGTAGTTGGAGCTCCACAGATCGCTATCGGTGAGGCGGCAATCCTTGTCCTCGGCGACGTCGTTGGCCTTGACGGCACGCTTGGCGAAGATGTCGCATTCCTCGTCGACCACCACCTTGCGCTCGCACTGCTTGAGATCGCGATCGCGCTTGGTCTCCTCGGCACGGCGGTCGCCATCGCTCGCGCTCATGCAGAAGTCGAAGTGGTCATCGCTGTATTTGCTCCACGACACGCCACGGAAGCCACAACGTTGACGCTCGTTGCGCAGAGCCTGGGAGATGGCGCCCTCAGAGTAGAGTTCGCACTCCTTGCGCAATGCTGCCCGCTGGACGCACTGGCTGACCTCGTCAATTCGGGCGGCGGTCTCAGCCTTGCGCTGGCCTTCACTCGCATCGAGGCACCAGGAATAGTGCCGGGTCTTGGACGCATTCCAACGCCGCGATTCCGAGAACTCGCAGTTGTTGTCGACGCCCTTCTGGAAAGCGGCCACGGCAGCGGTGGCGTAGTCAGTGCAGGCACGCTCGTTGCGTCCCGCGTTCTGGAAGCACTGGTCCAGCAGGCTCTCACGGATGGGGATCTCGCGCTGCGGGATCTGGTTGGGCGCGCGTTCGCACGCCTTCAAATGGGCCCGAACATTGGTCGACCACCGGCCGCCGTCGTCGGGGAAGCCGCACTTTGCCTTGCTGTTGCTGTCGACCTGGACCATCGAGAGCCGGGCGAAATGATCGCAGAGGCCTTTGGCGCCCTTGCTCGTCTGCTTCTTGCACTCGCCGAGCTCGGCGACGCGCTGATCAGCCTCGTCATCGGCAGCCGCTCGGGGTGAGCGGATGCACCAGGCATAGTGATCCTTGTAGTTGGAGGTCCAGCGGTCGCCCTGGAGGTCGCATCCCTGCTGCTGATTCTCGTCGTTGGCTTCCGCCGCCTGACGCGCGTACTCGGCGCAGAATTCCTGCTTGCTCCCGCCGCCACCCGCTGGCGCCGTGACCTCCTTGAACCCGGACACGCAGCACTTGTTGCCGACCGTCTGACCGGCCTCCCGCTTCAGCCGGCACTGGCCGACCTGACGGATGAACGTCCAGGCCAGACAGCGCGGGTCGCGCTCGCAGGCTTCCGCACATGCCCGGGCCGGGCGTGAGCCTTCGACCTTGAACGAGTCGTAGTCCCCGCCCTGGATCATCGTGTCGGTCTGGAACGTGCTCTCGTCCAGGGCCCGAGCAGCCCCGCATCCGAGTGCCAGGGCCGCGAACGCCATGGCGATTGTGTTGACGAGCCTCATCGAACTCCTCCCTCGCGTCGAACCGTCATTGATCGCGCCGTGCGACGGTCGAACGCTGCCGTAAGCACTGAAGATTGATCGCTCATGTCGTCGATGGCGGCGGCGAGGGAGGCGGGCGTATCCTGCCGGCACATGGCACTGGAAGGTGCCTCGTGCTTCCCGATCCCAGAACCTTCCCTCACTCTTCCGCACACCATCTCGTGTCGCCTCGGCCTAGAACTTCAGGATGATCTTGCCACCGCGACGCTTGTCGTCCTCGCACTCGCGCAGGCCACGATTCCTGCCCACCAGCCATTTCTGCCGATCGGCAGGGGTCGCCTTCGAGCACCACTCGTAGTGACGGCGGAAATCACCGTGCCACATGGCATTGCTGTAGGCCGGACCGCACCTGAGCACGCGCGCGCGGTCGAACTGCGCCGCGCTGACCTTGGAGTACTTTTCGCACTCCGCATCGAGCGCACCGCCTTGAGCAAAGCACCGCTCGAGAGCCGCCTCACGGGCCAGCACCCGGTCCTCGAGCTGGGAGCGCAGCGCGCGCCGGCAGCTATCGAAGAAGCCCTTCAGGTCGTCCCTCCACTCCGCGCCCCTGAAACCGCAGCGATTGGAGACGTTGCTCTTGTTCTGCTCGACCGACATGCGCGCGAAGTGGTCGCAAGCGAACTGCTGGCTGCGCTGCGCCAGTCGCGTGCAATCATCGAGCGCTTCCTTGCGCTCGGCGACCTCGGACTGGCGGCGCTTGGGCGAGCTCTCGAGGCACCGGCCGTAGATCTCGCGATAGTCGCTCGACCATTGCGGTCCCTTGTAGCCGCACTGGCTGGAGCGATTGATGTCGTTGTCGTCGAGGGCGGCGACTGCGAAGTCCGCACATTCCCCTTCATCGACGATACGGGGTGGCTTGCGGTCCTCTTTCAGACCCGAGGTGCAACAGGCGTTGGGCAACGCCGGCACGGCCGTATGCTTCAAGCGGCACTGCCCCAGAGTCCTCAGGAAGGTCCAGGCCTTGCAGCGGGAATCGCTTTCGCAGGCGTCCTGACAGGGACCATAATCCTCGCCACCGATGATGAAGATATCGTAGTCGCCGCCGAGCCTGATCTGGCCCTTGTCGACGGCCATCGCGGCAGAGGCTCCCAGCGCAATGGTCAGCGCCGCTGCCAGCACCAGCCGAAGCCGGCTGAACATCGTTGTCATTCGGCCCACGTCCTCCTCCCCTTCAAGGTCGCGTCGTCATTGGGCAGACGAACCATCTGATAGCAATCACGGTGCAATTGCAACTGCGGTAGACGACGTAGGGTCGTCCTTTTGCTCCGTCTCGATGCAATGGTAGAGCGCGATCATGACGCCGCAGCGACCAAATTGCCGCAGCATGAGGGCAGCCTGCGAGTGGCGGCGGCTGACACCGAATTGCAGGGCTCGGCGGGAGGGGGGGAGGGAGGGAAAGCGATCGAGGCGCCAGCCGGTGAGGAGCATGGGGGAGACTGCCACACCCTCGCCCCGCGGCTCTTCACTCCGCAGCCCGAGCGGCCGGGACCGGCAACTCCTCGATGGCGTCGCCGAACACCTCCGCGATCGAGAACGGCAGGCCGGCGGCCGGCTCCTCCACCACCGGCTCCAATCCCATTGCTCGCGCCCGCTTGGCTGCATCCTCTGCCGCCAGTCTCAGCGCCTGCATTCCCCGCGCGACCCACTCCTCGCTCTCGTCGACCTGGATCCATTGCCGCTCGGTCATCGGGCTCGCCTCTGCTCGATCCGCACGGCATAGAGGAGCCGTGGTGCTTCGCCAGAAGAATTATAGACCAACGTACGATCTGCGGCCAGCAAGTAGTGACCCAGGTTCGCCAAGCCCGCCTCGAAGCGCCGCACAATGACCGCTGGCGGAATGTCGTGCCCGCCTTGGTGCACGCGATGCAGTACGCGATTCTGCGCGAGCGCAGCCGAGTTCAACCGCAGGAAATGCAGCTCGACGCGGTAGCCGGCGGCTTGCCATTTTCGAATCCGCCTGAGGTAGGTCCTACCGCTCAGCGTCGTCTCGAAGGCGAAGCTGCGGCCCTCGTGGACGAGCACGCCGAGCCGCTCGATCATGGCACGGCCGGCGGCGAGAGCCGCTGCCTCCACATCGAGCGGGCTCAGCTCGCGGGCGATCTCGTCGGCATTGACGAATGGCCAATCGGCCATCGGTCCTGCGAGGAACCGGCGCGCGAACGTGGTCTTGCCCGCCCCGTTCGGTCCGGCGATGATGATGATCTGCGGCATAGTGCACCCGCGATGCATGCCCTACTCCGCCGCCTCCTGATAGGCCTCCATCGGCGGGCAGGTGCAGACGAGGTTGCGGTCGCCGGCGACGTTGTCGACGCGCCCGACAGGGGGCCAGTACTTGTCGGCGCGCGGGCTCGTCAGCGGGAAATAGGCCTTCTCCTTGGAATAGGGATGGCGCCATTCGCCCAGGAGGAGACGATGGGTGTGGGGCGCGTTCTTGAGGACGTTGTCGGTCTTATCGGCCTTGCCGGTCTCGACCTCGGCGATCTCGCGCCTGATCTCGATCATGGCGTCGCAAAAACGGTCGAGCTCGCGTTTGCACTCGCTCTCCGTCGGCTCGATCATCAAGGTGTCGACGACGGGGAAGCTCATGGTCGGCGCATGGAAGCCGTAGTCGACCAGACGCTTGGCCACGTCCTCGACCGAGATCCCGCAACGATCCTTCATGCCGCGCAGATCGATGATGCATTCGTGAGCGACGGCGCCGCCCGCACCCTTGTAGACGACGGGGAAATGCGGATCGAGGCGCTTGGCCACGTAGTTCGCGTTCAGGATCGCCATCTTGGTCGCTTCTGTCAGGCCCGCGCCGCCCATCATGGCGATGTAGGCCCAGGAGATCGGCAGGATCGACGCCGAGCCCCAGGGAGCCGCCGAGACCTGACCGCTCTCCTGGTTGCGCCCCGCGGCCGGGTTGACGCCGGTGACGACGTTGTGGCCCGGCAGATGGGGCGCCAGATGGGCTTTTACCGCGATCGGCCCCATGCCGGGTCCCCCGCCCCCATGGGGAATGCAGAAGGTCTTGTGCAGATTGATGTGGCAGACATCGGCGCCGATCTCGGCAGGGCGCACCAGGCCGACCTGTGCATTCAGGTTGGCGCCGTCCATGTAGACCTGCCCGCCGTGCTCGTGGATGATTTGGCAGATGTCCTTGACGCCCGCCTCGAACACCCCGTGGGTCGAGGGATAGGTGATCATCAGGCAGGCGAGGCTCGTGGCGTGCGCCTTGGCCTTTGTCGCCAGATCGGCAACGTCCACATTGCCGTCGCTGTCGCAGGCGACCGCGACCACCCTCAGACCGCACATGACGGCCGAGGCCGGATTGGTGCCGTGGGCCGAGACCGGGATCAGGCAGACGTCACGGTGGGATTGTCCCTTGGCGGCGAGATAGTGCTTGATCGCGAGCAGGCCCGCATACTCACCCTGACTGCCCGCATTGGGTTGCAGCGACACCGCGTCGAACCCGGTGATCTCGGCGAGAAACTCTTCCAGCTCCTCGAACAGCTGCTGATAGCCCTGCGTCTGCTCGAGCGGGGCGAACGGGTGCATCAGCGAGAACTCACGCCACGTGATCGGGATCATCTCGGTCGTGCCGTTGAGCTTCATGGTGCACGAGCCCAGCGCAATCATCGAGCGGTCGAGCGCAATGTCCTTGGCCTGCAGATGGCGCAGATAGCGCAGCATCTCGGTCTCCGAATGATACATCTCGAACACGGGATGGGTGAGATAGGACGAGCTCCGCCGCAGCGCCTCGGGGATGACCTCGGCGAGATCCTTGTCGAGGCCGTCGAGGGTCACGCGCTCGAGCGCGTCCGTCTTGAAAACCTGGAGCAGTCGCTGCAATTCCTGGCGCCGTGTCGACTGGTCGAAAGACACGCCCAGGTGATCGGCATCGACGAAGCGCAAGTTGATGCGCGCTTCCTTGGCCCGCGCCCACAGCACGTGCGCCCGGCCCGGCACCTGCAGCGTCACCGTGTCGAAGAAGGCCTTCGTCGACACGTCGTAGCCGAACTTGCGCATGGCGGCGGCGAAGATCTCGGCGAGCCGATG
>JANPDA010000327.1:0-6971 GCA_031431235.1 Hyphomicrobiaceae bacterium | reverse complement strand
GCCCAGATCGCCGCCGGCGGCGCGCTGCTCCAGCTCGTTGCCCTTCAGCCATTCCGTCATCAAGCCGACCACGGCCTCCGTCGGCCTGCCGAACTCGGAGGAGCCCGCGCCAGCGATGCCGGCAAGGCTGCGGGCAGCTTCGATCACCGCCATCTGCATGCCAAAGCAGATGCCGAAATAGGGCACCTTGCGAGTGCGCGCAAACCGCGCCGCGGCGATCTTGCCCTCGGTGCCGCGCTCGCCGAACCCGCCCGGCACCAGAATGCCGTCGACCTGCTCCAGGTGGGGCGCGGGGTCCTGGCGCTCGAAGATCTCGCTGTCGATCCAGTCGAGCTTGACGCGCACCCGGTTGGCGATGCCGCCATGGGTCAACGCCTCCGTCAGCGACTTGTAGGCGTCTTTCAGGCTCGTGTACTTGCCCACGATCGCGATCGTCACCTCGCCCTCGGGTTGATGGATGCGCCGCGACACCTCGGCCCAGCGCGACAGGTCGGGCAGGCGGTCGTCAGCGATGCCGAATGCCGCCAGCACCTGCCCGTCGAGCCCCGCCTGATGGTAGGCAGCCGGCACGTCGTAGATGCTGTCCACGTCGCGCGCCTCGATCACCGCCTCCTCACGCACGTTGCAGAAGAGGGCGATCTTCTTGCGCTCGTTCCTGGGGATCTCGCGATCCGAGCGGCAGAGCAGGATGTGAGGCTGGATTCCGATCGAGCGCAGCTCTTTGACCGAGTGCTGGGTCGGCTTCGTCTTCAGCTCGCCTGCGCTGGGGATCCAAGGCAGCAGCGTCAAGTGGATGAAGATCGAATCGCCCCGCGGCAGCTCGTTGCCGAGCTGGCGGATCGCCTCGAAAAACGGCAGGCCCTCGATGTCGCCGACCGTGCCGCCGATCTCGACCAGCACGAAATCGACCCCGTCATTGCCTTCCAGGACAAACGATTTGATGGCATCGGTCACGTGCGGGATCACCTGCACCGTGCCGCCGAGATAGTCGCCGCGCCGTTCCTTGGAGAGGATGTCCTGATAGATCCGCCCTGCCGTCACATTGTCGCTGCGCCGGCTCGAAACACCGGTGAAGCGCTCGTAGTGACCGAGATCGAGATCGGTCTCGGCGCCGTCGTCGGTGACGAACACCTCGCCATGCTGGGTCGGGCTCATCGTGCCCGGATCGACGTTCAGATAGGGATCGAGCTTCCGCAGCCGCACGCAATAGCCGCGCGCCTGAAGGAGGGCTCCAAGAGCCGCGGAAGCAAGGCCTTTTCCAAGGGAGGAGACCACGCCGCCGGTGATGAAGACGTACCGGGCCATGGGCCTCTCGGCTATACGAAGTCGCACCGATTCGGCTGGGGAATTTTCATTCGTCCACCGTCAACCTCGAGTTGCGGATACGGCTCACGCCCATGAGCTATTGCGACTGCGGTGCCGCCGGCTCCGAGGGCACCATCGTCTTCAGCTTGGGCAGAATTCCACCTCCCTCGCCGGTCTGTCCGGTCGCGGGCTGCGTCGCACCGGGCGGCGCCGTCAGGATCGATGGCGCCGTTCCCTGCCGCCCCAACACCGACAACAGGATGCTGGTCGCAAAGAACACCGCCGCGAGAATGGCGGTCATGCGCGTGAGCAGATTGGCCGTGCCGCGACCCGACATGAACCCGCCGCCACCGCCACCGCCGATGCCGAGCGCGCCCCCCTCGGAGCGCTGCATCAGCACGACGCCGACCAGAGCGGCTGCAACCATCAGGTGAATGACGAGGATGACGGTATCCATGAACGGCCCACGGCGATGTTGGAGATGGCCTTCTCATACACAACCCCAGGGCGCGTGGCCAGTATGACGTTGGTGTAGTCAGCCCGAGGCGGGACATGGGCGGACACCCGTCACTTGCGCTGCAACCAGCAGTGTGGGCGAGGGCGTGGGCGAAACCGCCGATGTTAACCATAGCGCGCCGTTGCCGAGGCGTTGACGAAAGACTACGTCTAATTACCTAAATATGTGCCGTTTTAACGAGGTGGACGCATGGCCGCCCCAATTGCTGGCGACGACCCTTCAGGCTTCACGACAGTCTTCAACGAGACCTTTGCGGCGGCAACGCTCACCGGCTGGACTGCCGTCCGGATCAATGCGAGCGCGCCGCGCTGGCGGATCGTCAACGGCGCTGTGGTCGAGGACAGTGACGCTGGCTGGGGCTTCCTCAGACCCACGACAATCGCCGCGACGACGTCCAGCGCCACCAGCTACCGGCTGAGCGTCGACATCGATCCCAGCGTTGCGGCCGGCGTGCCCCCCTCCAACGACAAAGTGGGCCTGGTGTTCGGCTGGACCAATGCGGGCAACTACTATCGCGTGGAATGGACGGATTTCGGCAGCAACTGGCAGAGCAGGTCGACCTATCGCGATCTGCAGATCGTGCGCGTTCAGAACGGCACCGAGTCGATCCTCGCCAAGCTCGACGCTGTCGACCTGCCAATCAGCGGCTTCAAGCTCGGCGTGACGGTCGACGCCGGTGGCATCTCGCTGCTGGTCGATGGGGTCGCGCGACTGCAAGCGGCCGGCGCTCGACCTTCGCTCGGCGTGTTCGGCCTCTACAGCTGGGACAACGACCAGGGCGTCTCGTTCGATAACGTCAAGGTCGAGTTGGGGAGCGGCACCGGTGCCTATGCAGCGACCGCGGGGCAGGCGCTCGGTCTGTCTGCCGCGCAATTGCTCGCCAATGATAGTGACGCCGACGGCGATCCTCTCGCCATCACGGCCGTCTCTGGCGCCGTCAACGGCACCGTTTCGTTGGCAGGTACCACGATCACCTTCACACCGACCGCCGGCTTCCAGGGCAATGCGAGCTTCGTCTACACCGTCTCCGATGGACGCGGGGGCAGCGATACCGCAACCGTTTTCGTCACGGTCAACCCGGCCGCCAACCGCAATCCGGATGCGATCAACGACACGGCGACGACGACCGCGGCAACCCCCGTCACGATTGCGGTGCTCGGCAACGACGTCGACCCCGACGGCGACGCGTTGAGCGTCACAGGCGTTGGCGCGGCGGCCAACGGCACGCTGGTGCGCAATGCCAACAACACGGTCACCTACACGCCCTATGCCGGCTTCAGCGGCACCGACAGCTTCACCTATTCCGTCTCCGATGGACGCGGCGGCAGCGATACGGCGACTGTTGCGGTCACGGTCAACCCGGCCGCCAACCGCAATCCGGATGCGATCAACGACCCGGCCGGCCTGACGACAGTGCTCAGCGAGGCCTTCTCGGGCGCGGCGCTCACCGGGTGGACATCCGTCCGGTTCAACGCCGCTCCTCCCAATTGGCGGATCGCAGGCGGCGTGCTCGTCGAGGACAGCGACGCGGGTTTCGGCTTCCTCCGGCCGACGACGATCGTGCCGTCGACATCGAGCGCGACCACCTACGTGCTGAGCGCCGATATCGACCCCAGCATCGCCGCCGGCACGCCACCCTCGAACGACGTGGTCGGCCTCGTGTTCGGTCACGTCAACGACGACAACTATTATCGCGTCGAATGGGCGGACTTCGGCAGCAACTGGATAAATCTCGCTGACTACCGTGACCTGCAGATCGTGCGCGTCCAGAACGGCGTCGATACGATCCTGGCCAAGCTGGACGCCGTCAACCTGCCGCTCGCTGGTTTCAAGCTGGGGGTCTCGGTCGATGCGGGCGGCATCACGCTGCTGGTCGATGGGGTTGCGCGACTGCAGGCGGCCGGCGCTCGACCTTCGCTCGGCGTGTTCGGGCTCTACAGCTGGGACAACGACCAGGGTGTCTCGTTCGACAATGTGAAGTTGGAGCTGGGCGGGGGCAGCGGAGCTTTCCCGGCCAACTCCGGTCAACCGGACACGCTGACGGCGGCTCAACTCCTGGCCAACGACACCGACCCCGATGGTGATCCACTTGCCATTACCGGCGTCTCGGGCGCAGTCAACGGCACCGTCGCTCTGTCGGGCTCCAACGTCACTTTCACGCCCACTGCCGGATTCCAGGGCGCAGCCAGCTTCAACTACACCATCTCCGACGGACGCGGCGGCGCGGACACGGCAACCGTCGCGTTCACCGTTTCGCCCCCCCCGGTGCTGGCCCTCGAAGCCTCCAACTTCACCGTCAACGAGGGCGACGGCACCGTCACCATTCGGGTGCTGCGGAGCGGTCCGACGGGCTCGGCTGTCAGCGTGCAATACACGACCGTCGACCAATCCGCGCTCTCAGGCTCCGACTATACGGCCCGGTCGGGCGTGCTGCAGCTCGCTGCCGGACAGACCTCGGCCAGCATTGTCGTGCCGATCAGCAACGATACGGCGATCGAAGGCGACGAGCTCTTCAATATTGCAATCGACGGACCGCAGGGTGGAGCGAGCCTGGGGTCGCCGCGCACGGCGACGGTTCTGATCGTCGACAACGACGCTGTCGACCTGCGACCGGTGCTGACCGGGCTGGCGGCCAACGTCGCGCTGTCCGAGGCGGTTGCCAAGCTCTCAGCCCAGATCATCGACCCGGCGGTTACCCTCACCGACGCCGACTCCGCCAATTTTTCCGGTGGCCAATTGCGGGTGACGGGCGGGCTCGCCGAGGACCTGGTCGGCCTCCGCAATGCGGGGACGGGCGCGGGCCAGATCGGATTCGACGGCTCGACCGTCACCTTCGGCGGCATCACCATCGGCACCAGAGCAGCCGGCCCGGCCTCGGGCCTCATCGTCGATCTCAATGCCAATGCGACGCCAGCCGCAACCGAGGCGCTCGTCGAGGCGCTGACCTACCAGAATGCCGCGACCGGCGCGCCGACGCTCAATCGCACGCTCTCCCTCACCGTAGCGGACGGCGCGGGCCACACCTCGGACGCCGACACGGTCCAGATCACAGTGACGCCCACTGTCGAGACCGGAACCTTCTCCGCTCAAACCGTGGCGAGCGGCTTCTTCAATCCGACAGCGATCGATTTCGACAATGCCGGGCACATGTACATCGCCCAGCAGGATGGGATCGTGCGCGTCCTCAACAACAGCGTGCTGCAGGCTACTCCCTTCGTCGACATCCGGGCCGAGGTGAATTTCGTCAGCGATCGCGGTTTGCTCGGGGTCGCGGTCCATCCGGATTTCCAGAACCACCCCTACGTCTATGTCGCCTACACCTACGATCCGCCCGAGACCGCCAATTTCACTGGCAATGCAGGCGCGGACGGCATCGGCAACCGGGTCGCACGCGTGAGCCGCTTCACTGCGACGACCGACGCGCAAGGCAATGTGACGGCTGTCCCAGGCAGCGAGGTCGTGCTCCTGGGCAAGAACAGCAATTGGGCGGCGATCAGCCGACCGGACCTCGATTCGACCGAAATCGCAAATGCCAGCATCCCGCCCTCGAGCACGCCGGTTGGAGGCGCCAACGGCACCCTCTACAGCTCGATCCCCAATGATTCGAGCTCGCATACTGTCGGCAACCTGGAGTTCGGCAGCGATGGAGCGCTCTACATCTCGGTCGGGGACGGCACGTCCTATGGCCATGTGGACGCCCGCGCGCTGCGGGTGCAGGACCTGAACAGCCTGTCGGGCAAGCTCCTGCGCGTCGATCCGATCACCGGGGAGGGGCTGCCCGGCAATCCCTGGTTCAGCCCGAGCGGGCCGAACGGGGCTGACGACAACATCGACAAGGTGATCGACTATGGCCTGCGGAATCCCTTCCGGTTCGCACTCGACCCCACGACCGGCACCCCCTACATCGGCGATGTCGGCTGGAACACCTACGAGGAGGTCAATTCCGGGTTCGGCAAGAATTTCGGCTGGCCATACTTCGAGGGCGTTGCCGGCTCGAACCAGCAGACCGGGGGCTACAATACGCTACCGGGGGCCGCGGCCTTCTATGCCAGCAACAATGCGAGCTCGCCGCTCTGGGGCCAGTTCCACGCCTCGCCCGACAATGCACGCGCGATCGTGGTCGGCGATTTCTACACGGGGCCGCTCTACCCTTCGTCCTACCGCAATGCGCTCTTCATTTCGGATTTCGGAACCCAACAGCTGCGCGTGATGAGGTTGAATCCGGACGGCTCGGTCCAGTCGGTTGCACCCCTCAATGTCAACACGGGCGTCACTGTCGAGATGTCGATGGGCCCCGACGGCTACCTCTACTACGTGGACATCACGGGCAAGATCGGCCGGCTGGTATTCACGCCGACGGGGGGCACGCCGCCAGCGGCGCAACCGGGCAGCGTCACGGGGCCTCCCCCACCGGGTTCGGGGTCAGGACCCGCTTTCCTCGAGGGCACGAGCCACGCCGACACCCTGATCGGCAGCGCCAAGAGCGACGCGATCACCGGCTATGCCGGCACCGACCTCGTGAAGGCCCAGGGCGGTGACGATCTCATTTTCGCCGTCGTCGGTGACGGCCGCGACAACTACTTCGGCGACGGCGGCCGCGACACCTACGACCTCTCGCGCACCTCCGCGCCAGCGAGGGTCGATTTGGGCGGCGCACGCTCAGCGAGCGCCGATACGGGCAACGACCGGCTGTTCTCGATCGAGAACGTGGTCGGCAGCGCCGGCGGCGACAGCATCACGGGAAGCTCTGCCGACAATGTGCTGACGGGAGGCCTGGGTAGTGACCAGCTCATTTTCCGACCGGGGTTCGGCAAGGATATCGTCACCGACTTCGGCGACAGCGCCGGCGATCAGGATCTGATCGTGTTTGCGCGCGCGGTTTTTGCCTCGTTCGCCGAGGTGCAAGCCGCGATTCACCAGCTAGGCCAGGACGTCGAGATCGTGGTTGGCAGCACCGATGTGCTGACACTTCGGAACGTGGATGCCAGCAATCTGGGCGCGGAGGATTTCTGGTTCGGGTGAGGGCACGCTCTGAGGCTACTCACTCGCCTACTGCACCCCGAACATCCGCACGACCTCGGACACCGCCGGCTTCGACCTCAGCCCGGCGCTGATCTCGTTCAGGTGCTGGAGATCCCAGACCTCGAGC
>JANPDA010000326.1:0-16651 GCA_031431235.1 Hyphomicrobiaceae bacterium | reverse complement strand
CCGGTCGAGCAGCTCGGCCGTCGGATAGGAATCGGCCGGTAGTCCGAGCTTCAACTGCATGATCTTGACGGCCGCGCGTGTCTTGCTGCCGAGCTTGCCGTCGATCTCGCCCACATCGAGGCCGCGCTTGGTCAACTGCTTCTGCAGCTCGCGCGCCTGCTCGAGACTGAGGGCCGGAATGCCGGGCTGACCGCGGCTGACGGCGGGTGCGCCGGCCAGTCGGGTCGCATAGTAGGCAGCGGTCAGTGAATAGATCAGCGACTCGTTCCATTGCAGATAGACGTCGAAATTGGGATAGGCGAGGAAGGCCGGCCCGAGCCGGCCCATCGGCAGCAGCAGCGAGGCTTGCGCGCCATCGGCGGGGAGCTTGGCTCCATGTGACCGCCGGACACCCCATTCGGCCCATTTGGAACGGGGAAGCTTGGTCGCGAGCTCCGCCTGCGCCCAGTCGAGCTCGGCTGGAACCGTCACCTCCTCGAGCCAGGGCTCGCCGCGCTTCCAGCCCAGGAACTCCAGAAATTTGGCCGCCGAAGCGAGCACGTCGGGCTTGCTCTTGATGAGCTGGCGGCGCCCGTCGCCGTCGTAGTCGACGGCGTGGTTCAGATAGTGGGAGGGGAGGAACTGCACCTGCCCGAGCTCGCCTGCCCAGGAGCCCAGCATCTCGGCAGTCGTCAGATCGCCACGCTCGATGATGCGCAGCGCCGACTTCAACTCGCCGCGAAAGAGATCGGGCCGCCGGCAGTCATAGGCGAGCGTCGCCAGCGAGCGCAGCGTCGACAGCTTGCCCGTATCCGCTCCGAAATCGGTTTCGAGGCCCCAGAAAGCGACGATCACCGGCGCCGGTACGCCGAACTGCGCCTCGATCTTCTGGAACAGGGCGGCATTCTGCTTGATGAGCTTTGCGCCCTGCACGAGCCGGTACTTGGCAATCAGCCGGTCGGAGAACTCGAGGAAGGAAAGTTGGAACACGCCTTGTTTGCGGTCGCGTGCGATGATGCCGGGATCGAGCGCCATGCCATCGAGGCCCGCTCGGATCGCCCGATCGCTGATGCCCTCGGCGGCGGCTTCGGCCTTGAAAGCTTCGAGCCAGCGACTGAAATTGCCCGTGTTCTGGCAACTCGCCGCGCTCGCCGGCAGCGGAGCATGAGCCGCCAGCATCGCCATCAGGCCCAGAGCTGTCCAGGTTCGCTTGCTCGTCCCGCCCATTGATCGCCTCGAGGGTTGCGTCGTGCCAGCTGCACTGTGCCGGACAATCGAGGTGCGTCAAGGGCGGCGCTTCGCCCCGGTCGCGCTTGTCCCATGCGTTGGAGCCCCGCCTCATGGCGACCAGGGCCCGAGTTGGAGCCGCGTGCCGCCGAGTGCTGCAAACGTTCGGGTCCGGCAGGTGAAGACGATCACCTGATGATGGCGGGCGGCCAGCCGGAGGGCTTCGAACGCCCGCTCGATCCGCTCGTCGTCCGAATAGACGAGCGCGTCGTCGAGAATGAGGGGCGCGGGCATGCCCTTCTGCGCGAACAACCGCGCCAAGCCGAGCCGTACCAGCACCGCGATCTGCTCCCTGGTGCCCCCGCTCAGCCGTTCGATCGGCTCCTGCAGGCCCTGACGGTCGAGGCCGCCGGCGGCAAAGCGGGCGTCGAGATCGAGCCTTGCTTGCGGCAGCACCAAATGCAGATAGGGCTCGAGCGCGGCCATCACCGGAGCGAGCGTGCTGGCGCGACTGTCGCCGCGAACGGCCTCGAACATGTCGCGGATGAGCATCAGCTCGGCTGCCGCCTGCTCGTGCCGGGCGAGGCGCCGGCGGGCTCGCTCGAGCCGTCCCTCCAGCTCGGACAGCCGGGAGGCGAGATCGGATTCCTTGTCGCGCTCGAGCGTGGCCTCGAGCTTGCCGATCTCACCCTCGGTCGCATTGAGGTCGTGGGCGAAGCGGGCTTCTGACGCCTTGGCCTGGTCGAGGCGGCGTGCGAGGGCGGCCGCGGCCTCGGGGGAAGGCAGCCGCTCCCGCCAGGCCTCCAGACTGCGACGGGCCTCGTTGGCGGCGGCTTCTGCCGCGGTGAGCGCGCTCGCCAGCCGGTCAGCGAGGTCGCGGCCGGGCGCGATCGCGGCGAGCTCGGCGATCCGGCGCTCCCGCTCCCTGCCACCTGCCTCGAGCTCGCGGACCTGCAGTTGGGCGTCGTTCAGCGCCGCGGCGGCTGCAGCAGCCGTCCGCTCCCCGGCACGGCGCTCGAGCTCGATCCCGGCGGCGTGGGTCGCCAACTCGGCAATCGATTGGTCCTCCTGGGGAGCGGCAGCGGAGGCGAGCGCGTCGAGCGCGGCGATCCGGGCGGCGATCGCCGACTCGCCCTCGGGGGCGAGCGCGGCGAGACGCGACTCGGTGCGCATGAGCCCGGATTCGACCTCGCGTCGCACCGCCAGCAATTCATTGGCGCCGGCCTCGTCGGACACCCCGCTTCGCTCGAGCAGATCGCGATGCGTCGAGCGATGGGCCGCGAGGTCGCCGGCGAGCTCGTCGATCTCCCCCGACGTCCCGGGCTCGAGCCTGATGCGGCCGATTCCGGCAATCGAGATCGTCATCGGGCCGGTCGCGAGCAGCTCAGCGCCATCCGCGACGATGCTGCCGTCGATCGTGAGCCGGCCGGCGCCGGCCGGATCGAGCGCAATTTCGACGCGGGTCGAGGCTGCCGCCAGCCGGGCTTCCAGGGTCGCGATGCTGCGTCCCTCGGTCTCGATCCGGCGCATCAGGCGGTCGTCGATGGTGAAACTGGCGAGCTCTGCCCGCGCCGAGCCGGCCGCTGCCACCAGCGCGCGGATCTCGGTGAGCCGGCCCGCCAGCTCGGTGCGCTCGCGCTGGGCTCGCTCGATCTCGCTGCGCCGGCGCGCGCGCTCCAGCCGGACGCGCGCGGTTTGCTCGCCGGCTTGCAATTCGGCCAGAGTGGCCGCGCCCAGCTCGGCAGTCCGGGCGGCTTGCGCCAGCGTCGCTGCCGCGCGCTGAATCTGGTCGGCCGCTGCTCGAGCCTCGCCGGCGAGGCGGTCGCGCTCGAGCGTGCTCGCGGTGTGGCGTGCGAGGGCGTCGGCGGTCGTCTTGCGCGCGGCTTCGAGCCGGCTCCAATCAGCTTCGGCGATGCGCGCCTTCTCGCCGGCCTCGCGCGCGGCTTCGAGCGCCTGCACGGCAGCCGCCGTCTCCTGCGTGTGCCGGCTGCGGACGAAGGGGTCCGCCAGGTCCTGCCGGCGTGCGCGCGCACTCGCCAATCTTTCCAGCCGTCCTTCGGCATCGGCGAGCGCACGCCGTGCCTCTGCGGTCGAGGCCTCGAGCGCCGCGCTTTCTTCGAGCGCCTGCTTCCAGGGGCCCCCGGTCTTGGGCCGCCCATTGCTCGGTGTCGCGAGCTTGGCGAGCTCGGTGGCGACTGCGCCGCGTACCACTTCCGCCAACCGGCCGCTGGTGACCGCCGCCACTTCCCGCGCGAGCAGCGAGCGGATCGTCGCGGCCTCGCTCTCCCCCGGTGTGACGGGGCTGAGGCCCTCCTGCTGTCCGACCCAGAGCAGCCGGGCATGACCACCGGCAGCCCCCGCCAGCAACTCGGCCAAGCGCTGCTCGGCGTCGCTGCCACGCAGCAGCTCGTTCGACCCCGTCCGGCGCAACTCGGCGGCCTTGCCCTGGAAGAAGCGTTTGCGCAGCCGCCACACCGAGCCTGCCGTCTCGATGTCGGCTTCGATCATCGGCGCGCCGCCCCGATAGGGCTGCAGCGTCGTCTTCAATGTCGTCTTGTCGGTCTTGTAGCTCTCGAACAGCAGCGCTTCGAGCGCGCGCAGCAGGGTCGACTTGCCCAGCTCGTTGGCTCCTGCCAGCACGTCGAGGCCGCCGGACAGGCCCTCGATCGCCACGGCGTCACGAAAGCAGCCGGTCTCGGCGAGGCGCAGCGCTCTGATCCTCATGGCTCGCCCTGCCGGCTCTGCTCGGCGCCGGCGGCAAGGGCGGCAAGGCGCGCGAGCGCTCGCCCGGCCTTGCCGGCCTCTGATCCCCGGCCCGCCACCATCGATTGCAGCCGCTCCGCGACGAGGCGGAGCTCACCCGTGCTCTCGGCCCAGTCGAGGCTGCCGGACCCGGTGGCAATGCTCACCCGGTCCAGATCGTGATCGAGCGCTCTCAACCGCGGCTCGAGCTCGGCCAGTCGGCGCGCGATTGCGCCATGACCTGCGGGCGTGGCTGCCCCCGAGAGGCGCAACTCGAGCAGCATCCGGTCGCTCGCTGCCGGCAGGGTCGCCAGCGCCTCGTCGAGGGCGGCAACCGGCTCGCCCGCATCGAGCGCGACGGCCAACCGATGCCAGGAGAAGCGCGCGGTCGAAACCCGCTCGATCGCAGGAGCCTCGCCATGACCTGCGAGCCGAACGATCAGGGCCATACCAGCATCGTTGTCGAGAAAGCGGTCCGGCTCCGGCGTTCCGCTATACCAGGCCCGCGGACCGGCCTGACGCGCGCCGTGCCAGTCGCCGAGTGCCAGATAGTCGAGCCGCGCGGTCAGCGCCCGGTCCTCGGCGATCGGCGTTGCGGCCTCGCCTTCGTGACCGAAATTGCGCACGGAGCCGTGCGCCAGGCCGATCCGCAACGCGCCGCTCGGCGTCTCGGCCCGATCCATCCAGGCGGTCGGATCGCTGCCGGTCGACTTTGACCGCAATGGCGCGGGCAGCACGAATATGCCCGTTTCGATCTCGATCGGGTCCGGCGCAAGCATGAGGTCCACATTGGCGGGCAATGTGGAGCTGGCGAGATGCTCCCACAGCCCGCCAGGCCGGTGCGGATCGTGGTTGCCCGGCAGCAGATGCCAGCTGAGCGAGGGGTGCGCCCGCATCTTCTCGAGCGGTTGGCGCACCGTCTTTGCCGGCAGCGTCTCGGCTTCATAGACATCGCCAGCGACCAGGACGTGCCTGGCCCCTGCCGCCTCGGCCGCCATGGCGAGCCGGTCGATTGCGCCGAGCCGGGCATCTCGCAGCACGCCCTGCACCTCGGCATCGAAAGATCCGAACTGTTTGCCGATCTGCCAGTCAGCCGTATGAAGAAGCGTGAAAGCCATTCCGGAGTGCCCGAGCGTGCCCTATTCTGCTCATGTGTTCTTATTTTGTTCGCGGCGATCGGTCAAGGGCACGCGACCGCCGTTCCACAGCTTCGAGCAGACCCGGGGCGGGCCTGGCGGGGAAGAGGAGGCGCGCACCGATGGCGGTTGACGTGGAGACGATCGTCGTCGGCGCGGGTGTGATCGGGCTTGCGGTCGCGCGGACGGCAGCGCTGGCGGGACAGGACGTGGTCGTCATCGAGCAGCACGGTGGTATCGGCGAGGAGGTCAGCTCGCGCAACAGCGAGGTCATACATGCCGGGCTCTACTATCCGCCCGGCAGCCTGAAAGCGCGGCTCTGCGTGCGTGGCCGCGGGTTGCTCTATGACTACCTCGAAAGCCGCCATCTTCCCCACCACCGGGTCGGCAAGCTGCTGGTCGCCACCTCGCCGATGGAGGTCGAGCGCCTAGGGGCGATCCGGGCAACCGCGCAAACCAATGGAGTCGGCGATCTGGTATCGCTCACGTCTGCCCAAGCGCGTGCGCTCGAGCCCGAGCTCGCTTGCGTGGCGGCGCTGCTGTCGCCATCGACGGGGATCGTGGATGGGCATGCGCTGATGCTCGCGCTGCAGGGGGAGACCGAGGAGCAGGGAGGCTCGATTGCCTTTGGTACGCGTGTCGCCAGCGTTGCCACCACCAGAGCCGGCCACTACGAGGTGGAGACCGAGGGGACGCAGAGCATGCGCGTCACCTGCCGGCAACTGGTGCTGGCGTGCGGGCTGCACGGGACGCGGCTTGCCGACACGCTGTCCTTTGCGTCGGGCTACAAGCCCCCGCGCACCCGCTATGCGCGCGGCCGTTACTACGCCTTGCGCGGACGCTCGCCATTTTCGCGGCTCGTCTATCCGATGCCCGACGGAGTCTGGCTCGGCACCCACCTGACGCTCGATCTCGCCGGCCGTGCCCGCTTTGGACCGGACATGGAGTGGATCGAGGAGGTCGACTACCGGTTCGATCTCAGTGCCGCAGCGCGCTTCTATGATGAGATCCGCCGCTATTGGCCGGGGCTGGCCGATGGTGACCTCGAGCCGAGCTACACCGGCATCCGGCCAAAGATCTATCATAAAGGCGAGGCTGCATCCGACTTCGCGATCGATGACGAGACCGTGCACGGCTTGCCGGGGCTCGTCATGCTATTCGGGATCGAAAGTCCGGGGCTCACCGCTTCGCTCGCAATCGGCGAGGAGGTCGTGCGCCGGCTCGCTGGGTGACCCGCCCCGCCCCCACGTCAACTGCAGCGCATCGTCCTGAAATAAAGAGGGAATTTACTTCCCCTTAACATCCCTCTGCGACTATTGCTCCAGATAGGGTCGCGACCAGCTTCGTCCAGCTGCGAGTCCGGGTCGGGGGTGCATCGGCGCCCTTGCTCGCGTTTTGCCGCAATTGAATGGTTGGGTTGCAGAGGTTGGCCGGTGTTTGGCGAGGGTTCCATGTCCGACGTTGTCAGCGTGAGCTTTCCCCGCGGTCCGGCATCAGAGGCCCGGCGCGCGAATGCTGCGCGGCGAAACGCGAGACGCCCGGAGCCGGTGCGCGAGGCCCAGCGGCCAGCAGGCGCACATACCCTCCATGAGCGTTTGCGCGACCGAACACTCGTCGCCGGGCGTCCGGTACCTGCTCCCGCCGAGCCGCCTCAGCCTGTCACGATCGGGTCGGAACAGCCAAAGCCCGCCAGTCGGGTCCGGTCTCGGGAGCGCAAGCGGGCAGGCGCGCCGGGCGGTCAGGCCTGGTCGAGCGCCGTTCCCTTCACATTGCTCGCGGCAGTCGCCATCTCATTGATGGTGCTGAGCTTGCCGCGCCAGGGTGGCGATGTCGGCGAGCCGAAGTTTTCGCTCAGATTGGAAGGCCAGCCGGTGCGAGCCGAGCCTCCCGAGGCAGCGGTTGCGCCCGCCGCTGCGATTGCGCCTGCCGTCGTTGCACCGGTGCCCCAGCCCGTCACGAGGAGCATGGCCGTGCCTGCCGAGCCGGTCCTCGCGCCCGCGTCGACGCTGGACGCCAAGCGCGTCATCCCGGCCGACAAGATGGTCGACTTCACCTCCCGCGTCACCGTGCCAGCCAAAGCCGCTCGCGTGGTCGTTCCCGAGCCGGCGAAATCCGCTGTCGCTCCGTTGCTCAGCCAGCCTGCGGCAGTGGCCGCACCGGCTGCCGTGCTCTCGCCTGCTCCAGCTGCGGCGATCGAGCCTGGGGCCCCCGTTGCCGCATCGGAGGGCGCGGTTGCGTCAGCGAGTGCTCCGAGGCCCGCGCCGGTGCTGGTGGTGCCGATCGAGCCCGCCGCACGCTCGACGATCGTGGCGCCCCAAGCTGTAGCCGCTGCCGCGGCGGCAAGCGCTCCCCTCGCCGGCGCGCCGCCAGCTGTGGAGCCAGCGTCCGCTGCGTCAGCACCGGCAACGGATGTGCCTGCTGCCAAGACCAGCAAGTCTCAGAAGACGAAGGCCAAGGCCAGAGCGGCCGTCGAGCCGGAGCCGAAGCCGACCAAGAAGCAAGCGGCCAAACCTGCCACAACCAAGGCCAGGAAGAAGACTGCCGTGGGCCCTGCCGTCGGCCGGCCCAAGGAGCTCCGTTGAGCCCACGGATGTCGTCACGCGCCCGGCTATTTCCGCCGCAGCCACTCGCGCGCGCGGCGCTGGGCATCCGCGACCTGCGCCCGGCTCAGATCGCGTGACAGCTCGGCCCGGTACTCGCGTGCCGCGGCATTGCCCTGCAGCGCAGCGAGGTTGAACCATTTGTGCGCCTCGACCAGGTCCACCTCGACATTGCGGCCGATGCAATACATCAGCCCCAGCTCATGGAGCGCATCCCCCGATCCGCCCTGTCCCCCGGAGCGCAGCAACTCCCGGTCGATCGTCTCCGCTCGTGCCATCGCCATTTCCCCCAAAACTCACGCCACCACGGTCAGACGGTTGCTCGTCCGGCTCGATCGCAGGATCGTCAGAGCGCTGCCAATATTGAGTGAACGCCAAGCTCGAGTTGGCGGTGTCGTCCGCGGCCGACAGGTTGAGGATTTGCAGGAATTGAGAACAATATCGGACAATCTTGCCAGATTGGCGCACCGATTGACCATTTTCCCAATGAAAGCAGCAACAACTCACTAACCATGCCGCCGGAATTCGGTTCCAGCGCTGCCATCGCCTGGCCGGGACAGCGACACATTGCGCCATCAATTCGAGTGCCGACCTGTGCCATGCAGGCTCGTGGGGTTGCGGTGCGGCGCGCGGCGGTAAACGGGTCACGGGGCTTGGGGATGTTGCGTCCTTCGTGCTTGGGTCTGGTGGTGGGGCTGGCGCTCGGTGGTTGTGCGGGCCAGATGCCACTATCTGGGGTGGGCGACAACGCGACCGCCACCACGGCGTCACTGGACGGCATTCGACCGCCTCGGGCCGAGCAGGCCCTGCGGCCGCCGTCACCCGCAGCCAGCCTGCTCGCCGTGCGCGCCATCCAGCGCGTCACCGGACGCGCGCTGCGCGAGACGGCCTCGGTCCAATAGCCGCCCGCGGGTGCTCTCCCCGGGTGCCTCAAGTGGCGCGCTGGCCGAACATCATCTGCTGCGCCTGCTTGTCCTTCGACAGGTCGACCGAGCCCTGCACCTCCTTGGCGAGCAGCAACCCGCGCCTGACCGCCGGCCGCGCATTCATCCGGTCGAACCATGCCTGCAGAAAAGGGAAATCCTCGATTTTCTGACCCTGGCGCTCATAGGGCCGGATCCAGGGGAAGCACGCCATGTCGGCGATCGAGTAGGGGCCGGCGATGTAGTCGCGCCCGGCCAGGCGCCGGTTCAGCACGCCGTAGAGCCGGTTGACCTCATCGGTGTAGCGCTTGATCGCGTAGGGCAACGGCTCGGGCGCGTACTGGCGGAAATGGTGGCATTGCCCGGCCATCGGCCCGAGCCCGCCCATCTGCCAGAACAGCCACTGGTCGACCTCGACGCGCGTGCGCTCGTCGGCTGGATAGAACTGGCCCGTCTTCCTGCCCAGATATTGCAGGATCGCGCCCGATTCGAACACCGAGATCGGCTGCCCCCCCGGCCCATCGGGATCGACGATCGCGGGCATCCGGTTGTTGGGTGCGATCGCCAGGAAATCCGGGTGGAACTGGTCGCCCTTGCCGATGTTGACGAGCTCGACCCTATAGGGCAGCCCCGCCTCCTCCAGGAAGATCGAGATCTTGTAGGAGTTCGGCGTCGGCCAGATGTGCAGCTCGATCGGGCGCTGGGGCATGGTGGGATCTTTCGCGAGGAGATGGATGCGGGCGCGAGCCAAACTAGCCGACGTGGGAGGGCAGCGCCAGATGGAGTGGCTGCTTGTTGGAGGGCAAGCCCAAACGTCCCGGCGCGCGGCGGCAGTCCGTAGGGCGCAATAGCGAAGCGTATTGCGCCGCCAAAGTGCACATGCTCACCCGACAAATCTCAGGTGTGGCGCGGCGCAATACGGCAAGGGCCTATTGCGCCCTACGGTCCTGATAACCGGAAGTGCACGCATCAGCCCGTAGGGCGCAATAGCGAGGCGTACTGCGCCGCCAAAGTGCACATGCTCACCTGACAAATCGCAGGTGTGGCGCGGCGCAATACGGCAAGGGCCTATTGCTCCCCACCCACTACTCCGCCTTCCCCACCCGCCCCGCAAAGAACCCATCCATGCCGCTGCCCTCCGCCGCGCCTTCGGGCGTCATGAAGGGCAGCGTCCGCAGGAAACCGTCGCGGACGAGGCGCTCGTCGCCGGCGACCTCGGCCGGCTCGATTGGCAGGTGCCGGGCCTCGCCATGCCTCGCCAGCAGCGCGCGCACTTGCTCGATCCCCTCCTCGGGCTCGAGCGAGCAGGTGCAGTAGACGAGTTTGCCGCCCGGCGCGACGAGGGCCCAGGCGGCATCGATCAAGCGGCGCTGCAGCGCAGTCAGCGGGGCGAGGTCGGCGGCGCGCTTCAGATGGGGCACGTCCGGGTTGCGCCGGATGGTGCCGGTCGAGAGGCAGGGGGCATCGAGCAGCACGGCCGGGAACAGCTCGCCCGGCTGCCATTGCGCCACGTCGGCGACGACCGTCTCGGCCTCCAGCCGCAGCCGCGCCAGGTTCTCCTTCACCCGCTCGATGCGGGCAGCGACGCTGTCGACCGCGACGACCTTGGCGCCGAGTGCTGCAAGCTCGGCGGTCTTGCCACCGGGCGCCGCGCACAGGTCCGCGACCCGAACGCCCGCGACGTTGCCCAGTAGCCGCACCGGCAGCGCCGCCGCGCCATCCTGCACCCACCAGCCGCCTTCCGAGTAGCCCTCGAGCGCCTCGATCCGGCCGGCCGCCAGCAACCGCACGGAGCCGGTCGCCAGCACGCTGCCGCCGAGCCGGGCGGCCCAGCCGGCTGGATCGGCCTTGACCGACAGATCGAGCGGCGGCGTCTCCAGATGCTGGTGCGCGATCCGCCGGGCATCGGCTTGCCCATAGGCGGCGACCCAGCGCGCCCAAAGCCAGCCGGGTGTGTTGGTCTGCGCCGTATCCGCACCCTCGAGCAGCCCCCGGCCTTCAGTCGCGACCCGCCGCAGCACGGCATTGACGAGCCCGGCGTAGCGGCCGCCTTCGGGCGTGAAGCGGCGGCACTGCTGGACCGCGAGGTCGATCGCGGCGTGGGCCGGGGTGTCGAGGAACAGCAGTTGTGCGGCTCCCGTCACCAGCACGGCCTCAATGCGCGAGGCCGTGCCCGGCAACGGCTTGGCAACGAGCTTGCCGATCACCAGCTCGATCTCGCCCATCCGCCGCAGAGCCGTGGCGACGATCAGCCGGGTCTGCGCCCGGTCCCGATCGGGCAAGCCCCTGTGTTGCGCAAAAGCCTTGGCGAGCGCCTCGTCGAGTGCAATGCGCCGGGCCATCACGGCTTCGAGCGCTTCGCTCGCCGCCAGCCGCGACGCGAGGCCGGGCGGGTGCTGAGCGCCTTCGCCACCGCCTGCTCGAGGCTGTGCCTTCATGTCGAACGCTTGCCCCAGGGGCTGCCGTCCTCGATCCGAGCGGTCTGGCCGCCCTGCCCGTCGCGGTAGACGACCTGCCCGTCGGCCGAGATCTGCCCCCAATCGCGGGCGATCTCCTGGAGGCGCGCCACCCGGTTCTCCATCGAGGGATGCGTCGTGAAGAGGCTGTCGGTGCCGCGTCCCGTCAGCGGGTTGACGATGAAGAGGTGGGCGTGCGCGGGATTGGCCTCCGCATTCGGATTGCGGATCCGCTGGCGGGCCGCATCGAGCTTTTGCAGGGCGGAGGCCAGCCACAGCGGACGCTGACAGATCTGCGCGCCGATCTCGTCGGCGTGGTATTCCCGCGAGCGGCTGATCGCCATCTGCACGAGGGTCGCGGCGAACGGGGCCGCGAGCATGACGACGACCGCGCCGATCGGTCCGAGCGGGCTCGACTGGCGCCGGCCGCCGAACCACAGCCCGAAATTGGCGAGCATCGAGATCGCGCCCGCAATGGTCGCGGTCATCGCCATGGTGAGCGTGTCGCGGCTCTTGACGTGGGCGAGCTCGTGGGCGATCACGCCCGTCACCTCCTCCTTCGTCAGCATCTCCAGCAGGCCGGTCGTCGCAGCGACGGCGGCATTCTGCGGGTTGCGGCCGGTGGCAAAGGCATTGGGCTGGGGATTGTGCATGATGTAGACGCGCGGCATCGGCAGCTCGGCGTTCTGGCTGAGGCTGCGCACGATGCCGAACAGCTCGGGGGCGGACGCCTCGTCGGTCTCCACCGCCCCTTGCATCCGCAATACCATCTTGTCGGAGTTCCAATAGGCGAACAGGTTGATCGCGAGCGCGAGCCCGAGCGCGATCAGCATGCCCGTCTGCCCGCCGACGACGAGCCCGATGGCCATGAAAAGCGCGGTGAGCAGGAGAACGAGGAAACCGGTGCGGATGAAGTGCATGCGTGGACGCCTGTCTGGGTTACGTTCGAACCGAGCTATCTATATATGAGTTAGCCCCGCCGATTGAAGGGCCATCTGGGAGGCGATCATGAACGAGGAGGTCATTCGTCCGAGCGAAAGCGTCGGGCGCGCCCTGCCGCCGGCTGCACGCCGTGCGCTGGCCGAGGCCGAGGAGCGCCGCCGCAAGGCCAACCTGATGCAATCACCCAGCGTGCCCGAGGTGGGACGCACCGGCCCCGACCCGGTGCGCTACGGCGACTGGGAGAAGGGCGGCATCGCGTCGGATTTCTGAAGGCGTGGCGGCGCGGGGAGCCGGGCTTGCGCGGCCTCCTGCCGGGGATGCCCTTGGTGTCGCAGCCGACAGCGGAAAGCGCGCTTGTGCGTCGCGCAAAGCACGAATTTCACACCAGCAACGCGGGCGTTACAACCGCACTGCTCTTTCTGGGGCGAAAGTCCGGTGCAGAACATCGGTGCGCTTACTCTGTGCGTGGCACGCGCTTGGACCGGCCAGCTTCGACTGCGGCGACGAAGTCGTCGCGAACGCGCGCGAAGAAGCCGCGCGACAGAGTTCCATGCGCGATGCTGCCCTCATCGTCATTGGGCACCGGGCGCAGATCGGTACCAGGCCAGACGAACTCGTTCCACTCGGCGAGCACGATCCAGGAGCGATCGGCATCGAGGTTCAAGTCGCGTTTGATGGTGGCCGGTATCTCCACAGCAGCGATCCCGCGTGTGGGGGAGCTGTGTGTCACCGGCAGAACCAGAACACGATTCTCGCCGTCGGCATTGGTGCGCACCGTGGCGATGATCGCGCAGGGGCGATCCTTGCTGCCTTCCTCGCGTCCGGCGGAAAACTCGCTGTGCCAGAGATAGCTGTAGCGGATGACAAGGCCTGGAGTTGGCGTGGGAAGCGGCACGAGGTTACTTCGACGAGGCTTTGCGGCGCGCCGCCGCCGGCACTTCGGCCTTGCGCACTGCGTCGAGCCACTCGTCGGACAGATCGCCAGCGAGGCCGACCTTGCGCTCCCGGCGCTTCAGACGTGCATACTCGTCGTAGGACAGCAACACCAGATGGTTGCGGCCCTGCTTGGTAATCGCCACCGCCTCGCGCAACGCATTGTCGCTGATGCTGCCGAGGGAGCGCTGGAACTGGCTCGCCGAAACCTTGATCATGTCGTCCATCCTTTGCCCTCGGGGGTATTATACATTGAATATGTAATTTATGCAACTCCGCTCCGCGACCAGCAGCAAAGGTCGGACCGGAAACGCATGAGGTGCAACGAAGATCCCGGCCGGGCAAGCTCGGGCTCATCATCAGCGGCCGCGCCGGTCCCGACCCGGTCCGCACCGGGGACTGGGAGAAGGGCGGCATCGCGTCGGATTTCTGATGGCGTGAGCTGGCGCGGGAAGCCGTGATCTGATCGCGTTGGCGCACTCCGATCCCACCCGCTCCTGCGTTCACGCACCCATCGCCGATGGCAAGCCTCTTTTCCGCGACGGACTTGCTGAACCGCTGGCCGGCGACGCGTGCCGCCTCGAGGGCGCGCCGAGTTAACTACGCCACGCCCTCGGCATTGATTTGGTGGATCAGTTGGCGGCAATGTAAGCGCGCAACAAACACAGATATCCTTTCAAGTATCTCACTTGAAATACCAACCGAGCAGAGGGTTTTTAAAGAAAATATCTGTGCGGATGGAGCGTGTTTGGCGCGCGGGCAAAACCAATGTACCTCGAGAACGACGCTTCCATTGCACGCCAGCGCGAGGCCGAGCGCGCCCGACGCAATCGCGCGGAGATCGTTCGCGCGCTCTCGTTGGGTGAGATCAGCCGGCGCGACCTGTTCCGCTGGGGCATTTTCACGGCGGCAGGCACGCTCGCCTTGAAGAACGGGTTGAGCCCGTTTGCCCGCAGCGCCTTCGCGGACGTGCCGACCGGAACGCCGTGCAGCCCGCTGTGCAATGGATCCCGAGTGGCGGGTCGAGGTCGCTTCCGGCGAGCAAGACCTGGTATCGAGCCGAGGCTACCGGCTCGACGGGCCGCCGGGGCAGGTCCTCTTCAGGAAGCTCTGTGCGAGCTGTCATACGATCAAAGCCGGTGATCGCGTCGGACCTGATCTCTACGGAGTGACCCTCCGCCGGCCGCGGGATTGGCTGCAGCGTTTCATGATGAAGCCGGAGGAGGTCCGGCTCGCCAACGATCCGATCGCGCTGGCATTGATGCATCGTTTTCCCAATGTGCGGATGCCCGATCTCGGTCTGACGAGCCTCGATGCCGACGACCTCATCTCCTATCTGGAGAGCCGGACTGCAATGCTCGATCAACAGGGGGCCGACCTCGCAGCCGGCCGAACCCACGAGTAATTTCAAGCCCTTCGCGATTGCGCCATGATTCCTCCGGCGTTCGGCCACAGACACGGACTAAGTCCTCGCGCGGCTGCTGCAACTCGAGAATGGAGATGATGATGCGCTCTCATCTGATGACGTTGGCTGTCGCGTCGCTGGCCTTGGCTGCGGTCACGAGCGGTGTCGGGGCAGCCGAGCCCCGCATCTCCGGACCGTTCACCCACGCGAACCTGTCGCTCTACCTGCTGCATGGCCCGAGCGACGCGGGCCCGGTGCCGCTGACGCTCGCCGAAGCGCTGGAAAAGGGCGCCGTGACGGTGCATGAGACCGGTGACGTCAACGAGCTGGCGATCGAGAACTCGAGCGATCAGGAAATCTTCCTGCAGTCGGGCGACATTGTGAAAGGCGGACAGCAGGATCGGGTGGTGATGTCGAGCCTCATGCTCGCGCCCAAGTCGGGCCGCGTTCCGCTCGCGGCATTCTGCGTCGAGCAGGGCCGCTGGTCGGCGCGGGGCGGTGAGGACGTAGCGACTTTCGCAGCTTCAGTCGCGGCATTGCCCTCCAAGGAGGCCAAGCTCGCGATGAAGGCGCCGGCCAAGCCGGAGGATGGCGCGCTCGGGCTCGGTGGCACGAGCGAGCGTCAGCAGAAGGTATGGGAAAGCGTCGCCGGGATCCAGGCGGCACTCTCGGACAAGCTCGCGGTGGCGGTCGCCTCGGAGGAATCGGCGACGAGCCTGCAACTCGCCCTCGAGAACCAGAAGCTCGCCGACGAGCGCGAGCATTTCGTGAAGGCCTTGAACGATGTGGGCGTGGTCGATGACGACGTGATCGGCTTTGCCTTTGCGATCAATGGCGAGATCAACAGCGCCGATATCTATCCATCGAATGGCCTGTTCCGGAAGATGTGGGAGAAGAGCCTCGCCGCCGCAGTGACGGAAGCGATCGGCAAGCGCGGAGCGGCGGCCGTCGAGACGGCACCCGAGCCGGTGTCGGTCGCGGCCTTCATCGCGGGTGCCGGCAGCGGCAAGCCCGACGCCCAGAAGCTTTCCCAGGGCATCCTGCTCGAGACCCGCGACGGCGACGTCGCCTACCAGTTCGAGACGCGCCGCGCGGACGGCGGCCTCGTCCATCGCAACATTCTCGCCAAGTAGGCTCGCGCAGCTTCCATGCGCCGCGGGGCCTTGTCCGGCGGCGCGGCCACCGCTACCGGTCGCCTCCAAACAGAGGAGTGCGAGCCATGCCGGAACCAGGCGATCTATTGCCGAGCTGGGGCGGGCATCCGGGCCGGAAGGTTCTGGTCCTGAGCTCGACGCCCAGGCCCAACGGCAACTCGCGCTGTCTCGCGGACGCGCTCGTCGAGGGCGCAAATGCCGCCGGGCACAACGCCGTGCTGGTCGATCTGCCCGTGCATGTGCGCCATTTTCTGCGCGACTGCCGGTCCTGCCGGCAGGGGGACGGCGCGTGCAGCATCGAGGACGAGCACGGCCGGGTGCTGCGGGAGCTCTATCTGCCGGCGGAGGCCGTCGTCTATGCAACGCCGATCTGGTGGTATGGCATCTCGAGCCAGCTGAAGGTCTTCATCGACCGCATTTTCTGCCACATGTCGGAGAGCTGCCCGGATGCCGCGGACGTGGTGAAGGGCCTGATGGGCAAGCGGTCGGCGCTGCTGCTGTCGGCGGAAGAATCCAACTTCGCCGCCAGGCTCGGCATCGTCGAGCAGATCTCCGAGCTGTCGCGCTACCTTCACCACGATTTCGTCGGCGTCGTCACCGGCATCGGCAACCGCCGCGCGGAAGTGAAGCGCGACCCCTCCGATCCGATCGCCGCCGCCCGCGAGCTGGGCACGCGCCTGTTCGACATGACGGCGACCGACTACAAGATCGACACGCCGCGCCCTAAGCAGGTCTGGGCCGAAGGGGACAAGGGCTTCCCGGGCGTCTGGCGCTGAGGGCTGGCCGGGTCTCGCGATGAGCCCGACCAAGGTCCGAGATGCCGGCAGGCGGTCGTTGCTGATACCACATTTGCTCGGAGGCAGGCCGGCAGGGGATGGGAGTGTCGGATTGGGGGCCAATCGCGTCGGCTGACGAGCGCAGATCTTCGGGCTTGGACGGGAGGTAGGGCGGGATAGGCCGCAGGCCGTATCCCGCCGGTTCGAGGACAGAGGCTCCACAATGGCGGATTACGCTCCGCCGCGAAGGGCGGCGCAGCTAATCCGCCCTACGCGCTGGCAGGCGAGGAAACGTCGGGGTTGACCCCAAGCCGAAGTCGCGGTCTCCATGCCTGAGACGTTTACGAGCGTCCGCAGTGCGGACCATAGCGACCGGCG
>JANPDA010000325.1:0-29746 GCA_031431235.1 Hyphomicrobiaceae bacterium | reverse complement strand
AGGACATCTACGAGCTGACCTATATCCGCAAGGATGGCAGCCGGTTCCCTGCGGTGGTATCGGTTACCGCGCTGCGCGATGCCCAGGACACGATCATTGGCTATCTGCTGATTGGCACCGACAACACGGCGCGCAAACAGGTCGAAGAAGAGCAGAAGAAATCCGACCAGCGCCTGCGAGATCAGCAATTCTACACGAGATCTCTGATCGAATCCAATATCGATGCCCTGATGACCACCGACCCATATGGCATCATCACCGACGTCAACAAGCAAATGGAAGCGCTCACCGGCTGCACCCGCGACGAGTTGATCGGCGCGCCGTTCAAGAGCTACTTCACCGATCCCGAACGAGCCGAGGCGGGACTCTAGCGCGTGCTCAGCGAGAAATCGGTCACCGACTACGAGCTGACGGCTCGCGCCCGCGACGGCAAGCGAACGGTGGTGTCCTACAACGCGACCACCTTCTACGACCGGAACCGGACGCTGCAAGGTGTCTTCGCGGCGGCCCGTGACGTCACGGAGCGCAAGCGCGTCGAAATCGAGCTGAAGCAGGCAAAGGCGGCTGCAGAGAGTGCGAGCCGGACCAAGTCGGATTTGCTGGCGAGCATGAGTCACGAGATCCGGACCCCGATGAATGCGATCATGGGCATTGCGGACCTGCTCGCCAAGACCACTCTCTCGCCCGAGCAGGCCAAGTATGTGCAGATCTTTCGCCGTGCTGGCGACAGTCTGCTCAACCTCATCAATGACATTCTCGATCTCTCCAAGGTCGAGGCCTCGCAGCTCGAGCTGGAGCGGACCGGCTTTTCGTTGATCGATCACCTGGAGATCGTGACCGAGATGGTGGTTGCCCGGGCCGATGAAAAGAAGCTGACCCTGGTGTGCGAGATCGCTCCCGACGTGGCTACCGACCTGATTGGTGATCCGACACGGCTTCGGCAGGTGCGGCTCAACCTGCTCGGCAACGCCATCAAGTTCACTGAAGCCGGCGAAGTGTCGCTCCGAGTGACGCCGGAGCGGGATGCGACCGCGCCGGGCGCGCTGCGGTTCACCGTCACCGATACTGGGATCGGCATTCCGGGCGAGAAATTGTCCCGTGTATTCGAGCGGTTCACCCAAGCCGACTCCTCGACGACACGCAGGTTCGGTGGCTCGGGGCTCGGGCTCACGATTTCGAAGCGTCTCGTGGAGTTGATGGGCGGACGCATCTGGGCGGAAAGCGTCGTCGAGCAGGGCAGCGTGTTCACCTTCGTCGTGCCGTTCGAGCTCTGGGCGGGAGCAACGCTACGGCCGGTCATGCCGGTCCAGTCGGATGCCAAGTCGCAGCTGCCGGCATTGCGAATACTGCTGGCAGAAGACTCTCCCGACAACTGCACGATCACGATGGCCTATCTGGAGGAGACGCCCTACCGGGTCGAAATCGCCGAGACCGGAGCCGCCGCCTGTCAAATGTTCGCGGCCGGTCGCTACGACCTCGTCCTGATGGACCGGCAAATGCCTGTCATGGATGGCTTGACCGCGACGCGGACGATTCGAGCCTGGGAACAGGCAAACAGCCGGCCGCCCACACCCATCATCGCCCTGACGGCCTCTGCCCTGAAGGGGGACCGGGAAAAATGTCTGGCTGCCGGATGCACGGCTTTCCTGACCAAGCCGATCAAACAGGAAGTGCTGTTGCAAGCGATCAAGGACCAATTCACGGTCGCGCCGTCGCGATCGAGTGAGGAACCCGGCGGGGGTGACCCAGTTCGCCTGCGCCCGAGCCGCAAATTCGCGGACCGTATCCCTGCGTATCTGCAGAGCTGCAGATTGAACGTCATCTCGATGCGGGATGCCTTGGATCGAGCCGACTTCGAGACGGTGGTGTTTCTAGGGCACCAGATGAGGGGCTCGGGCGGCATGTTTGGATTCCAGGCGATCACGGACATCGGCGCCGGTCTGCAGGCGGCGGCCGAGGCCGGCGACATCGACACCTCGCGCAGGTGGGTCGGCGAATTGTCCAGCTGCATCGATCGTGTCGAGACGGGCGAGCTGGCTCCGAAATTCTGAGCTGGTCGATCGCAACCAACTCGGCTCGCAGCGCGAGGTCGACAGACGAGATGCCGCCGCCGCGCGCCGATCGCGGAGCGTTCAGGACTGGGTATGTCCGTCCGCGAGCTCGGCAAGAGCCGCGATGTCATTGAGCCGGATCGTGCTGATCTGCTCGATCTCGATCAGGCTCCGTCCCTTGAGCCTGGAGAAGCATCGGCTCACGGTCTCGATCGTGAGCCCGAGGAAATCGGCGATATCGGTCCGTGTCATCGGCAGCCTGATGGTCGAGCGATCGCGGCCTCTCGCCTCGTTGCGGCGCGATAGCGTCATCAGGAAAGCCGCCAGCCGCTCCATCGCCCCACGCTGACCGACGCAGAGCAGATGCTCGCGTGTGGCCGCCAACTCGCCTGAGAGTGCCTGATAGAGCCTGAGCGCCAGCATGGCATCGCGCTCGGCCATGTGAAGCAGATGGGCGAGGGAGACGCATTGGAGCCGGGTCGTGACGATGGCTTGGGCGTTGTAGGTCGCAATCGAGGCTGAGCCCAGCCCGATCAGGTCCCCCTCGAGCGCGAACCCGACGATCTGGCGACGGCCGTCGGCCAGCACCTTGTAAAGGCAGGCGGCGCCCGAGAGGACCTTGTAGACGTGGGTTTTGACGTCGCCTTCGGTGAACAGATGCGCCTTGGCCTTGATGCAACGAAGGCTCGCATTGGCGAACTCGGTCCCGATGCCGCTCGAGCGCTCGAGCTTCCGGTCCATGGTTCTGCGGATCGCAGCAAGCCCCGAGGCTGTCCGCGCCGTCTCGAAACCCGGCACGTCTGCTTGCATCATCGTGGTCACGTTCCGAGGCCCCCTTGCTGGTGAGCTGCCGCCACACCAACGGTTCACTCGCGAGATGTAACCGCGTTCGAGCCAGCCGGGTTCCGTGATGGAGAAAAAAAACGGCTCTTGGCCTCGGACAGGCGGAGCGACCTTGCGCGGCGGCGCGTGCCAGCACCATGCGGCCGTCAGCGACGTGGAATCGAGTTCTCCCCGGCGATGATCCGCTCGAGGATGGCAACCACCTCCAACTGGAGTGCGGCGTCGTGCCGGGAGGAGCCCGCGCCGCGATGCGCGTTGGCTGCGTCGCCGAGGACGTCGTCAGTGTCGCTTCGGCCCATGATCTTCAAGTCGCTGAGAGCGAGCAGCAGCGACTCGCAGATGGAGAGTGCGGCAATGCCGGCCGCGGTTCCATTCGTGTTTGTCGGATCGGCCATGGCATGTTACTCGCTTGGCTGGGAATGCTCGGGATCGCACTGCTGATGCCGGGGAGCATAGCCACTGTGGGGCACTTCGAGGCTAACCGGGGTTAGCCCTCCGTTGCATGGCTTTGAGCGATACTGCCAGGTGACGACAACACCATGAACCCTGATCTGGGGGTCGAGGGCCAGTGATCGGCGCCACCCGGATCGAGCTGCGGAGGCTTGCCTCGATGCCGCCTGCCGCCAGCCTGCTCGCCAGAAAGCTCAGCAGCTTCGTCGACCTGTCCGAGCAGGAGCACGGATGCCTGGTGGAGCTGCAGTCCACGGCCGTTCGCGTGAAACGCGGCAAGGAGCTGGTGCACGAAGGCCAGCCCGGTCAGATGGCCTACATCATTCAGGCCGGATGGGCGTGCAGTTTCAAGCTGCTGCCCGATGGCGGCCGGCAAATCATCACATTTCCCATTCCCGGCGATTGGGTCGGATTGCGCAGCGCATTGTTGCGGACATCCGATCACTCGTTCTCCGCGCTGACCGATGCTGTGGTCAGTCGCGTCGAGGCTCCGCGCATGATGCGGATCTTCAACGAGTTTCCTCGTCTCGGCGCGGCGATTCTCTGGGCAGCCTCGCGCGACGAGGCCATGGTCGTCGAGCATCTCGTCAGCATCGGGCGTCGCAGCGCACTCGAGCGGACGGCGCATTTCTTCCTCGAGCTGGGTGACCGTCTGCGGCTGGTCGGACTTGCCACCGAGCAGGAGTTCGACTGCCCGCTCAACCAATACGTGCTGGCCGACACGCTCGGGCTCAGCGCCATTCACGTCAACCGCGTGCTGCGGCAGCTGCGCGAGCACAAGCTGATGAGGTTGAAGGGCAGTAAGGTGACGATCGAGGACATGACCGCGCTGAGGCAACTGGCCGGCTACGGGGTCGCGATCGAGCCGACTCGGTCTTGATTTGCGAGATCGATGCCCGACAGCACCGATGCTGATCTGGATCAGCGCGGGCGAGTGGCAGACCAGCTAGGCTGTCGTATCGTCACCTGCGAACAGGCGCATGTCGGCGGCCGGCTCGTCGTGCTCGACGGAAGGCCGCTCCACCTGGATGCTTCGACGTGCATTCGATCGGGGGAGCACCGGAGCTTTCGCCGAGCTCCCCGATTTCCCGGTTCGACCCGGCCTTGCTGAAAGAACAATTCCCATGTCGCTCGGATCCATTCTCGTCATCCTGCTCATCATCTTCCTGCTCGGCGGCTTCAGCGGCCGCTTCGGCGGCTACGGCTACGGCTACGGCCATGGTGGGGTCGGTGCGATCGGCACCGTCCTCATCGTCATCGTCGTGCTGATGCTGCTGGGCCGCATCTGATACCGGGAGTGACCGGCAGCCCCTCGCCGCGTGCAGGAATGTGATCCGATTTGGCATCGGGCCTTCCCTTTTCGGCACCGGCAGTCGCATTCAGCAGCTCGTGAATTCGTGATTGGTTCCCGCCGGTCACGCCGTGAATTGCGAGCGCGTCGGCGAGACGGCCGATGCCGGCTTTGCCGCCCAGAAGCCCCGTGAGCAACAACCCGCTGACACTTGGTCCCAGCAGCATCACCAAGAGCATCGCCCCGCCTTCGAGCGGCAACATTGGCGAAAGATCGAAGCTCCTGGCTGCGAGGATGACGAAAATCCCGCCCGAGCTGATGCCGAAGGCCAACGTCAAGAAGCCGGCCAGCGGATGACGGTGAAGCCAGCGTCCGCTCACGGCTTGGCCCGCGCCTCGAAGGGCCTGAGTTGCACCACAATCGCCTCCATCACGTCGTCATCATGGCCGACCCAGGTGTGACCGCCGGTTTCGAAGCCGATGAAGCGTGACCCGGCAATCCGGCTGGCTATGTATTCTGCGCTCGCATACGTGCCGTAGCCGTCGTCGCGCGCGGCAATGATCAGGGTCGGCGCGCGGACGCGTTCCAGCGGCGCCGGAGCCAATTGCTTGCCGACGGCGCTGTCGCTGCGCAACCCGGCAGCGCGGAGCGATACCGGCAGAATGTTGTCGAGCATCGCATCGATCCGCGCCCGCTCCGCTGCGCTTGCGGTTGCCAGCAGCGCCGGTGGCGTGGCGAGGACGACGTCGATCATGTGCTCCCGCGCCAGATGCAGGGCCGACCAGAACAGGAAATCCGATCCGATCACGGCCATCATGGTGCTCTCGACCCAAGGCGCCAAGGGTGGGGCGGAATTGGCCGTCGTCGGCGGCTTGTAGGCCAGCGGCGCCAGCAGAATGAGCGCGCTGATCCGATCCGGGTGGCGGATCGCCATCTGAAGTGCCGACGGTGCTCCTGCTGAACCGCCGAGGATGGCGGCCTGCGTGATGCCAAGCGCATCCAGCAGGCACACATGCGCATCGGCTTGCGCTTCAGCCGATGCATCGGCCGGCATCGGCGTGCGAAGATAGCCGAACCGGGACATGGCGATTACCCGGATGCCCTTGCTCGCCAGCGGGGCGGCAAAAGCCATGCCTTGATCATAGCCGCCGCCACTGCCATGGACCGCCAGCAGAGGCACGCCCGCGCCGGCTTCCTGGTACTCGATCGGGCCGCAGCGGGTTTCGATGATGGTGCTGCCGTGACTGACCCGGTCGCGGGCGGTGCTGATGTCGGCAGCAGAGCGCCACCCGATTGCGACTGCCGCAGCCGTCAGGGCAGTCAAGACCAGGGCAAGGAGGATGTGACGCCGTGATCCCGACGAGGTCATGCGAGCACCGCACCGACGGGCCGTCGTGCGGAGAACGGCAGTGCCGGGCCATGGCCCAAACCCATGACGATGTCCGGTCTTCGTCCTGGCAGGCCGATCAGCGCTGCCAGTTCGGGCCGCATGCTGGCGACTTCCACGGGCTGGTTGATGAATGCATGCTTCAATCCGAGTGCTGTCGCCTGCAATGCGAAGCGCTGGCAGGCCCGCCCCGCGAGAACCCAGTGCTCGCGGTCGTCCTTTGCAGCAAGAAAGACGGCAATGCCCGCCGACGAAGCGATTTGCCGGGTACATTTTTCGTTCTCGGCTTCGGCCCTGAACCGCCAAGGCTGGGCGTTGTGGCTGTTGGCCGCGAGGGTCGCATAGCGAATGAGGTCGCGCACGTCTGGCGCATTCTCGAGCGCTGAGCGTGTGGCACCGACGGAGGCATTGTAGTCTCCCATCGAGCCCATGTCGCGAAAGCCGGCATACGCCACGGCACTGACTGCCAGAGCCTCAGCGCCGCTTCCCAACAGATCCTTTCGCCGACTGATCACGCTACGCCCCCTCTCCAAAATCCAAACTGAGCTCGATCCGGCCGAAGTTCTGCCCGTGACTAGGCAGTGATCGATGTGCCAGCTCGCCCTTCGAGGATTGCGAGCGCGTCGGCGAGACGGCCGATGCCGGCTCTGCCGCCCTTGCTCGCGACGAACTGACGAGCGGCAGCGACCTTGGGGCCCATCGATCCGGCCGGAAACGACATGGCTTCGAGTGCGGCCCTCGTCACATGCTTCAGCGGCTGCTGGTCGGCCTCGCCCCAGTTCTGGAACACGGCTTCGACGTCGGTGAGCATCAGCAGCGCATCGGCGCCGAGCTCGCTGGCCAGCAGCGCGCTCGCCAGATCCTTGTCGATGACGGCCTCGATCCCGACCAGTCCGCCGAGCGGATTGCGGGCGACCGGGATGCCGCCACCACCGGCGCAGATCACGATCACGCCTTGGTCGATGAGGAGGCGGATGACACCGACATCGGGAATGCGCCTGGGGAGCGGGGAAGCCACGACGCGCCGGTAGCCCGTGCCGTCGGCTGCGATCGACCAGTGGCGCTTGGCGGCGATCGCCTCGGCCTCGGCCTGGGTATAGACCGGTCCGACAGGCTTGGAGGGGTGTTGAAAGGCCGGGTCCTTGGGATCGACCTCGACCTGGGTGAGCAGCGTCGCGACCTGGTGGCCGGCCGGCAGCACGTTCTCCAATTCCTGCTCGATCAGATAGCCGATCATGCCCTCGGTCTCGGCGACCAGCACATCGAGCGGATAGGCTTCGTCCGGCTTATAGGCGAGGCCCTGCAGCGCCAGCAGCCCGACCTGGGGGCCATTGCCGTGGGTGACGACGACCCGGTGACCGGCCGCGATCACCGCCGCGATGGCACGCGCCGCCTCGACCACGTTGGCGCGCTGGTTTTCGGCTGTTTGCGGCTGACCCCGTTTCAGCAGCGCATTGCCACCGAGGGCGATGACGACCAGCATGGCGCTCATGCCCCCAGCGTGGCGACGAGGATCGCCTTGATGGTGTGCATGCGGTTCTCCGCCTGATCGAACACGACGGACGCCGCACTTTCGAACACCTCGTCGCTGACCTCCATGCAGTCGAGCCCGAACTTGGCGCCAATCGCCTTGCCGACCTCGGTCTCGAGATTGTGGAAGGCCGGCAGGCAATGCAGGAACTTGGCGTGGGCGTTGCCGGTCTGGCGCATCACCTCTGCGCTGACACGGTAGGGCTCGAGCAGCTTGATGCGCTCGGCCCAGACGGTCTCGGGCTCTCCCATCGACACCCAGACATCGGTGTAGATGAAGTCGGCGCCCTCGACCGCCTGCTCGACCCGGTCGGTCTGCATCAACCTGCCGCCGCTCTCGCGTGCCAGGCTCTGCAAGCGCGCTGCGAATGCCTCGTCGAGCATCAGCGATTTCGGCCCGCAAAGGCGCATGTCCATACCGATCTTCATGGCGCCGAGTGCCAGCGTGCGCGCGACGTTGTTGTGGATGTCGCCCATGAAGACGACGGTCATGTCGGACAGGTGCTTGTGGGTAAACTCCCGCATGGTCAGGAAATCGGCGAGGATCTGGGTCGGATGGAAGGCATCCGTCAGACCGTTGTAGACGGGCACGCCCGCCCACTTGGCGAGCGCCTCGGCATCGGCATGCCGGTAGCCGCGGAACTCGATCGCATCGTACATGCGGCCGAGCACGCGGGCGGTGTCCTGCACGGATTCCTTCTTGCCCAGCTGGCTGCCCGTCGGCCCCAGGTATGTCACATGGGCACCCTGGTCGTAGGCGGCCACCTCGAACCCCGTCCGGGTGCGGGTCGAATCCTTCTCGAAGATGAGGGCGATGTTCTTGCCTGCGAGCCGCTTCTGCTCGGTGCCGGCGAGCTTGGCGGATTTCAGCTCGGCGGCGAGCCGCAGCAGGTGGCGGATCTCGCCAGGCGTCAGCTCGTCGAGCGACAGGATGCTGCGGCCCTGGAGGTTGATCGGCATCGGTGCTTGCTCCTTGTCGTCTCAAACGGGATCGCGTGCGATCGGGCAGCTCATGCAGTGTCCGCCACCGCGCCCGCGCGAAAGCTCCGAGCCTTCGACCTCGAGCACCTCGACGCCAGCCGCCCTGAGCTTCGCATTGGTATCGACATTGCGGTCATAGGCGATGACGACGCCCGGCCCGAGCGCGAGCACGTTGTTGCCATCGTCCCACTGCTCCCGCTCGGCCTCGTAGGCATCTCCGCCCGTCGTCACGGCTCTGAGTTTCTTGACACCAACGGCCTCGGCCACGACCTCGAGGAAGGGCCGCGTCTCTTCACGGACGTCGAGCACATGCTGCCGATCGCCCGGGCGGATCGTGAAGGTGCGGATCGCCTCGACCACGGGAGGAAAGTAGGTGACGAGATCGCGGTCGCAGAACGTGAACACGGTATCGACGTGCATGGACGCGCGGTCGCGGGGCATCTGCGCGACCACCAACCGCTCGGCCCCGCCTTGCGCAAACAGCCCGAGCGCTAGAGCGCCCACGCCTTGCGGCGTCGATCGCTCGCCCATGCCGACCAGCACCACGCCATTGCCGAGCGGCATCAGATCGCCGCCTTCGAGCGTCGCCCGGCCATGGTCGGCATCGACCCCACCGTACCACGTCTTGAAGCTCGCCTCGGTGAAGCGGGGATGGAAGGCGTAGACGCAGGCGACGTTGATCGTCTCCTCGCGCCTGGCCGGCCAGTGCATGGGATTGAGCGTGACGCCGCCGTAGAGCCAGGCCGAGGTATCCCGCGTGAAGAGCTGGTTGGGCAGCGGCGGCACGACGAAGTCATTGGTCGCCAGCACGCGGCCCACGAGGCTCGTCGGCGCAAACGGCAGGTCGGCGCGCGTGATGCCGCCGGTCATGAAGGTCGCGAGATCGGCCGGCGGCAGGCCTTCGAGCCAGCCGCGCAGCTCGGGCGCCATCGCAACTCCGACCTTCTCCGGCGCAATCCGCCGATCGAGCAGCCAGGTCTTCGCCTTGGCGCTGGCGAGCGTTTGCGCAAGCAGCTCGCCGAACTGCAGAACCTCGACGCCGCGCTCGCGCATGATCCGCACGAAGCCGTCGTGCTCCTCGCCGGCCCGGCGCACCCACAGCACGTCGTCGAACAGGAGCTCGTGGCAGTTCGCCGGTGTGAGGCGCCGGAGTGCGAGGTCCGGCCGGTGCACGAGCACGGTCCGGAGCTTGCCGCTCTCGGAATGAACGCCGGGTTGTTCAGTCATGAAGTTTGCCTCGATTGCGTTGGTAGCCACTTGGGCACGACTAGAGTAGCGTTCCGATGCTCAGCAACACCACGATCATGACCGTAAGGACTAGCAACAGAGGCCAGATGAATTGGAGCCAGCGATTGTAGGAAACCCGGCCAATCGCTAGGCCGCCGACCACCACGGCCGAGGTGGGCGTGATCAGGTTCACGAGGCCGCTTGCCGACTGATAGGCCGTCACCACCAGATCGCGCCCGACCTGGGCGAAATCCGCGAGTGGCCCGAGGATCGGCATGCTCAACACCGCAAGCCCCGAGGTGGACGGCACCAGGAACGACATCAGCGTCTCGATCACGAAGACGCCGTTGATGAAGGCCACGGGCGGCAGCCCCTGGATCGCCTGCTCGCTCGCATGCAGGATCGTGTCGGTGATCCTGCCGGCATCCATGATGACCACGATCCCGCGGGCAATGCCGATGATCAGCGCCACGCCGAGCAGATCGCGGGCGCCATCGACGAAGGCATTGGCGAGGGTTTTCTCGCCGAGCCAGCCGATGATCCCGATCGCGATGGCCGAGGCCAGGAACAGGCCCGACATCTCGGCCATCCACCAGCCCTGCGAGGAGACGCCCCAGATCATCACACCGAAGGTCGCGGCGAAGACCACCAGGATGAGCTTCTGGCGAGCCGTGAAGGTATCGTCGGTCGCGCTTGTCGTCGGGGCGAGGAAATGCGCCTCGTTCGCGGCCTTCATGTCGGCGACGATCGAGGTCGAGGGATCCTTGCGCACCCCTGCGGCGTAGCGCATCACGTAGGCGACGCAAACGAGCCAGCCAAGCCCGAGAATGGCAAAGCGCAGCATCATCCCCGTCGTGAAAGGGATGCCCGCGGCGTTGGAGGCGATGGTCGTCGCAAACGGGTTGATGGTCGATCCCAAGACGCCGATGCCCGCGCCGAGCAGGATGATCGCCACGCCGGTGACCGCATCGAAGCCGGCCGCGATCATCACCGGGATCAGCAGGGCATAGAAGGCGAGCGTTTCCTCGGCCATGCCATAGGTGGTGCCGCCCGCCGCGAACAAGGCCATCAGGATTGGGATCATCCAGATCTCGTGGCCCTTCAGGGCGCTCATCGCCCGCGTGATGCCGGCATTGATCGCGCCGGTCTTGTTGACGACGCCGAGGAAGCCGCCGATCACCAGCACGAACAGCGCCACGTCGATGGCGTTGGCAGTGCCCGCCGCCTGGCTGTAGAAGCCGTTGATCGGCGCCAGGATCATCGCGACGATGCCTTGCGGTGCGGCCTCGACAGTATGATAGCTGCCCGGCACCGGCACATTCTTGCCGAGTGCTTCGTTCATCACGCGGGTGTACTCGCCAGCCGGAATGAGCCAGGTGAGCGCCCCAACCAGGACGATCAAGGCAAAGAGGATCGTATACGCGGTCGGGAAGCGGTCCTTGATCAGCGCATCGATGCCGCCATCGGGCGGGGCGGACGTGCTCGGGCGAGCGGGGTCCGGTTTGGTCGCGGCACGCATTTCAGCCTCCAGCACTTGTGCGAATGCACATCATCCGGTTGGAAATCCAAGGCCTCCCTCTGCTCTCGCAACCGGTCGAGTGCCTTGACCGCGATCAAGCTCGATGCTCGTGGCCTGTGATCGTCTTGGACCAGACAGAGGTCCGGTGCTGCCTCGCGGGCCATCGCCAAGGCGGCTCGGCACGCGTTACCTGCCTGGCCCCTAGGAGATCGCGATGCCACCGGCCCTGCCATGGAACGCGCCTGAGGCCGAGCTGCTCGCGACGTTGGGGGCGACCGACCAGGGCCTTGCTTCCTCGGCAGCCGAGCGCCGACTCCTCGAGGTCGGCCCCAACGAGGCTGCCGATCGCAGGAAGCGGCCGTTGTGGCTGCAGATCCTGGAGCGCTTCGCCAACCCGCTGATTCTGATCCTGTTGTTCGCGAGCGGACTCTCGGCTCTGACCGGCGAGATGACGGGCTTCGGCATCATCGTCGGGATCATCCTGCTCAGCGTCGTCCTCGATGTCGTGCAGCAGATGCGGGCCGAGCACACGGTCGAGGCGCTGCGCAAGACGGTCGCTCTGCGCGCGCGGGTGCTACGCGATGGCCGCGAGGCGAGCGTGCCGGTCGAGACCCTGGTGCCGGGTGACGTGGTGCTGTTGTCCGCGGGCGACATCGTTCCAGCCGACTGCCGGATGCTGTCGGGCAAGGACCTTTTCCTCAACCAGGCGCTTTTCACCGGCGAAGCCTTTCCGGTCGAGAAGCAGGCCGGTGATCTCGCGGCGCCGGCCGAGGACGCCTCCTCCGCCGCCAACTGGCTGTTCATGGGAGCATCGGTCATCAGCGGCAGCGCCGCGGCCCTCGTCACCCGAACGGGGCGGGCGACCGAGCTCGGCGGCCTCTCGGGCACGCTTGCCTCACGGCGTCCGCAGGATGCCTTCGATCGCGGCATCCAGCAGTTCGGCTACCTGATGCTGCGACTGACGATCTTCCTCGTGCTGTTCGTGCTCGCCGCCAGCATTTTCTTCCATCGGCCATTGCTCGAGTCGTTGCTGTTTGCGCTGGCGCTGGCCGTCGGTCTCACGCCCGAGCTGTTGCCGATGGTCGTCACGGTGACGCTCGCCAACGGCGCGCGGCGGATGGCGGGTCAGCAGGTGATCGTCAAGCGGCTCGCCGCGATCCACGATCTGGGCGCCATGGACGTGCTCTGCACCGACAAGACCGGCACGTTGACCGAGTCGGTCGTACAGCTCGCCAAGGCCGTCGATCTCGAGGGACAGGAGAGCGAGGAGGTGTTTCGACTGGCCTACCTCAACAGTGCTTTCGAGAGCGGCATCAAGAGCCCGCTCGATGCCGCCATCCTCGCCCACCGGACGCTCGATGTCTCGACCCTGCGCAAGATCGACGAGGTTCCTTTCGATTTCGAGCGTCGGCGCGTGTCCGTGCTGGTCGATGATGGCAAGCAGCGTTTGCTGATCGTGAAGGGAGCGCCCGAGGACATCATTCAGCTCTCCACCAGTCACCAGACCCCGACGGGCGCGAGCGTGCCGATCGGCGAAGCGGAGCGCCGCACGCTCGTCGAGCGCTTCGATGCCATCGGCGAGCAAGGGTTCAGGGCGCTCGGAGTAGCCGTCAGACCCCTCGATCACACCCATGACGATGCGGTCATCGCTGATGAGATCGGCCTCACCTTCGTCGGCTTTGCCGTCTTCGTCGACCCGCCCAAGCCCGACGCGGCTGGCGCCATTCGCGACCTCGTTGCCGCTGGTGTCGCGGTGAAAATCCTGACCGGTGACAACGAGCGCATCACCCGGCACATCTGCTCAGCGATCGGCGTGCCCGTGACCGGGATCCTGACGGGTGGCGAGCTGACGGCATTGAGCAGCGAGGCGCTGCTCGCCCGCCTGCCCGACGTCAACCTGTTCTGCCGGGTAACGCCGCAGCAGAAGCAACGGATCATCGTCGCATTGAAACAGACGGGCAAGGTCGTCGGCTTCCTCGGCGACGGCATCAACGATGCCGCCGCGCTCCTCACGGCCGACGTCGGCATCTCGGTCGACACCGGGGCCGACGTCGCCAAGGAGGCTGCCGACCTGGTGCTGCTGCAGCACGATCTCGCCGCTGTCCATGCCGGTGTGCTGGAGGGCCGGCGTACGGTCGAGAACGTCACCAAGTACATCCTGATGGGCGCGAGCTCGAACCTCGGCAACATGCTCAGCATGGCGGCCGCGGCTCTCTTCCTGCCGTTCCTGCCGATGCTGCCGACGCAGGTGCTGCTCAACAATCTGCTCTACGACTGTTCCGAGGTCGGCGTGCCATTCGACACGGTCGATCCCGAGGCGCTGGAGCGGCCCGCCCATTGGGACATGGCGAGGATCGGTCGCTACATGCTGGTGCTCGGCTCGGTCAGCTCGGCCTTCGACCTGTTGACCTTTGCCGCGCTCTACTATCTGTACGCGGCGGATGCGAGCCTGTTTCAGACCGGCTGGTTCATGGAGTCGCTCGCGACCCAATCGCTGGTCATCTTCGTCATTCGCACCCGTGGTTTGCCATGGCAGAGCCGGCCCCATCCGATCCTGACGACGCTGACGCTTGCCGCGGTCACGGTCGGCCTCGCGCTGCCGCTGACGCCACTCGGAGCGCTCTTCGGGTTCGTAGCTCCGCCGCCCTCGTTTGCGCTCTTCCTCATCGCCGCGGTCACGAGCTACCTGCTCGCGGTGGTGGTAGTGAGACGCATGCTCTCATAGTTACTCGTAACAAGAAGGTCAGCTACATTTGCGTCGTTCCGAAAGGGCCGCTCTACGCCGAGGTACAAGCGCTCGCGCAAAGCATTCGGTTGTGTTCGGGCTGTCCTCAAGCCGCTGCAGCTGGCCGCACCAGCTCGAGGCCGTCCACATCGCGCGCCGACACGCAGATGCTGGCGAGCGTGCGCTCCTCCTCGTAGGGCCATGGCTTGCCGCGATGCAGCGTCGCGCGCTCATCCCAGATGAGGACGTCGCCGGGGCGCCAAGTGTGCGTGTAGACCATGCCCGGGCGTGTCGCGAAAGCAACCAGCTCATCGATCATACGTTGGCCTTCCGCATCCGTCAGCCCATCGACCGCAAAGGCGTGCGAGGCGACGTAGAGTGCATCCATGCCATTGACAGGATTGTGCCAGATCGCCTTCCAGGCTTGGTCGCGCCATTTCGTGATCCCCTCCTGCTTGGCAAGCTCGATCGAGATCTTCGAGCGCGAGTGAGCGAGGCGATGGCGCAGCACGGCGTGGCGCGCCTTGGCCTTCAAGCTCTCCGGCAGATCCTGCCAGGCAACCCGCGTGGACACGAGCTCGGTCTCCCCGCCTCGCGAGCTGAGAACCCGGGCCGCGAGAATGTTGGCGAGCGCGGGCACCGGCAGGAAGGTGCTGTCGGTGTGCCAGAGCTGGTTGGCTTTCAGGTTCATCATATGCATGTCGTGCTCGGGCGCGAGGGTGTCGTCGGCCTTGCGGTTGGAGACATTGTCCATCCTTGGCTTCGGCCCATTCTTGCCCATGGAGCGATCCTCGATCGGGCCGAACAGAGCACCCAGCGCGAGATGGGCCTCGTCGTCGAGGCTTTGATTGCGAAAAAGCAGAACCGAGTGGGCCTCGAACGCCGCGCGGACCTCTGGATAGCCGGCGGCAGGCGTCAGCGAGCGCAAATCGACAGCATGAACCTCGACTCCGAAACGGGGATGCAGCGGCGTCATGCGCATGGCAATCTCCTTGAACCTTGCAGCCTGAGCTGAGCCGATCAACAGAGCGACATCGCAAATCCTATCGTGGCGGTGCCACCCCGATCAAGCCGCCCGTGCGCCAGACCAACTATGTGCCGTCCGAGCCACTCGAGCCTGTCCGCTGCTTTCCCCCGGCGGGCCCGTTGCCTTGGGCACGGCCCTTGCCGCGATCACGCGACTTCTCCAGATAGTCGAATACCGTTCCGGGCCAGGTCGGCTGCAACTCGTCGAGCGGCCAGGCATGGCGGTACTCCCGCGGGCGCTTGCCGAAGGCGGTGATGAAGGCCTGCGAGAAATAGGAGAGGCTGTTGAAGCCGGATGCCGCCGATACCTCGCGGATGGAAAGCGAGGTGGAGGTGAGCAGCACCCGCGCACTCTGCAGTCGCACCAGCAGATTGAACCGGATCGCCGAGCAGCCCATGTGCTGATGAAACAGGCGCTCGAGTTGTCGTTGCGAGACGCCGATCGCGGCCGCGAGCTGGGGCATCGCCAGCGGCTCGGCGAGATGGGCTTCCATGAGCGAGACCGCCATCCGCACATGGGGATGCGAGTTTGCCTCGAGGCCCCCCAAGGTCCGCCGCTGCGGCGTCCTCGCATCCCGCAATGGATGATGCAACATCTGGTCGGCGACCTCGGCGGCAAGCTGGCTGCCGTGCTGGCGCGCGATCAGCTGCAGCATCAGGTCGATGCCCGACGTGCCACCCGCCGCCGTGATGAGGGCGTCGTCGATGGTAAAGAGCTGCTCGCAGACCTCCACATCCGGGAACTGCTCGGCAAACCCTGGCAGGCAGGACCAATGGGTGGTGGCGGCGTGACCATCGACCAGGCCCGCACGGGCGACGATGTAAAGCCCCAGCTCCATGGCAACGATCGTCGCGCCGTTCCGGCGGGCGCGCCGCAACCATCGCCCGAGAGCACGTGCATCGTAGTGCTCGGCGCCCCAACTGCCGCACACGACGACGATGGCATTGCGGCCATCCTTCTCCCCGATCGGCGTCGTCTCCACGTCCATGCCGTTGCTGGCAACCACCCGCCCGCCCGGCTCCGACAGGCAGTGCCAGACGAAGAGCGGCTCGGGTGCGAGATAATTCGCGATCCTGAGCGGCTCGATCGTGGCCGTCAGCGCCATCATGTTGAACCGGGGGATCACCACCAGATCCACCTCGGTTGCGGCTTTGCGTTCTACGATGGGGCGTTCGGGCATGGCTTGGTCCTCGGGAGCCAATCCACTGTAGAACAAGAGTTGCTGGCGAAAAACGCCGAAGTGGTGTCGGAATTTTCTCGCTTGCCTTGCAGCCCGCCCGCCAGAATGCCGGCACAATTCAGGCAGGGGACCATCGGAAGTTCCCGCACGGGAGGAGCTGACATGAACACTGAGGTCGTGGTCACTTGCGCGGTGACCGGCGCCGGCGATACCGTCGGCAAGCACAAGGGTGTACCCGTCACGCCGCGCCAGATCGCGGATGCCGCGATCGAGGCTGCCAAGGCCGGCGCGGCGATCGCCCACATTCATGTTCGCGACCCCAGGACCGGCAAAGGCTCGCGCGATGTCGAGCTGTTCAAGCAGACGGTCGACCTGATCCGCTCGAGCGGCACCGACATCATCATCAACCTCACGTCGGGCATGGGTGGCGACTGGACGCCCGGCGAGGACAATCCGGCGATGCCCGGAACGCCGACCGACATGATCGGCCCGATCGAGCGTCTGGCCCATGTGAAGGCCCTGCTGCCCGAGATCTGCACGCTCGATTGCGGCACCATGAACTTCGGCGACGGCAACACGATCTACGTCTCGACGCCGCCCTACTTGCGCAAGATGGCCGCGCTGACCAAGGAATGGGGCGTGAAGCCCGAGCTCGAGGTGTTCGAGCTGGGACAGCTGCGCTTCGCCAAGCAGATGATCGCGGAAGGCCTCGTCGACCAGCCGCCGATGATCCAGATCTGCCTCGGCATTCCGTGGGGTGCCGATCATACCGCCGACAGCATGAAGGCGATGAAGGACCAGCTGCCGGCGGACTGCAACTGGGCAGGCTTCGGTATCGGCCGCATGCAGATGGCAATGGCCGCCAGCTCGGTGCTGATGGGCGGCAATGTGCGCGTCGGCCTCGAGGACAACATCTACCTCGACCGCGGTGTGCTTGCCTCCAACGGCCAGCTGGTCGAGCGCGCGGTCGAGATCGTGACGCGGATGGGCGCGCGCGTGCTCACACCCAAGGAAGCCCGCAACAAGCTGAAGCTCAGGGGCGCATGACGGGGAGCCCGGCGATGGCCGACGACAAGACGCACGAGCGCGAGTTGCTGGGCTCGACCGTCCGCTCCTTCATGGAGCAGGAGATGCACCCGCACGAGGAGCTGGTCGACCGGGCGGGCGAGGTGCCGATCGAGCTCGGCCGCCAGATCGAGCGGCGGGCCAAGGAGGTCGGGCTGTTCGCCGCCAATTTGCCGGTCGAGGTCGGCGGCGGCGGGCTCGACTACCGCGCCATGGCGCTGGTCGAGCGCGAGTATGGCAAGACCAGCCACGCGCTGCATTCCTGGATCGCGCGTCCGACCGAGCTGCTGCTCGCCTGCGACGGCGACCAGCGCAAGCGCTACCTCGACCCGTGCGTCACCGGCGAGAAGCGCGAGCTGTTCGCCCTGACCGAGCCCGAGGCCGGCTCCGACATCATGTCGATGAAGTCGAATGCGCGCCGCGACGGCAGGGATTGGATCCTCAACGGCTCCAAGCATTTCATCTCGGGCCCGGTGATGCCCGACTTCGCCATCGTGTTCGCGGTATCGGGGATCGACGAGTCGCCGAAGGGCTCGCGCAAGCGGATCACCGCGTTCCTGGTCGACGTTGGCATCAAAGGCTTCGACATCCGGGAGGGCAACCGCACCGTCTCCTATCGCGGCTACAAGACCTTCCAGCTCGCCTTCGACGACGTTCGCCTCGGGCCCGGGCAGGTGCTGGGCGAGGAAGGCCACGGCCTCGACCTCGCCGACAAATGGCTCGGCATGGGCCGCATCTGGGTCGGCGCCACGTGCTGCGGCAAGGCGGAGCGTCTGATGACTCTGGCCAGCCAATGGGCGGCGAGCCGCAAGCAGTTCGGCAAGCCGGTCGGCCAGTTCCAGGCGACCGGCTTCAAGCTCGCCGACATGGCGGTCGAGCTGCGCGCGGCCGATCTGCTGGTCGCCGATGCCGTCCAGAAAGCCGACGACAGGATCATGACCCCGGTCGATGCGGCGATGGTCAAGCTCTACTGCTCCGAGATGCTCGGCCGGGTCGCCGACAACACCGTCCAGATCTATGGCGGCATGGGCCTGATGGAGGAATTGCCGATCCAGCGGCTCTGGCGCGACGCACGCCTCGAGCGGATCTGGGACGGGACCTCCGAGATCCAACGGCACATCATCTCGCGCTCGATCCTGAGGCCGCTCGGCGCATGACCCCGCGACGCCGCCAGAACCTGCTGCGTCTCCTGAAGCCTCGCCACGTCGCCCTCATCGGCGGGCGCGATGCGGAAATCGTCGCCGGCGAATGCGCCCGCATCGGGTTCGCCGGCCCGGTCTGGCCAGTCAATCCCAAGCGGGCGACGATGGGGGCCCACCGCTGCTACCCCCGGATCGAGGATCTGCCGGAAGCGCCCGATGCGGTCTTCCTCGGCGTGCCGCGCGAGGCGGCGATCGATGCCCTCGATCGGCTGCGTCGGATGGGCGCGGGCGGCATCGTCTGCTATGCGGCCGGCTTCGGCGAGCTGGGCGCAGGCGAGGGCCGCGATGCCGAGCAGCGCCTGGTCGAGGCGGCCGGCGACATGGCGCTGATCGGGCCCAATTGCTACGGGCTCATCAACTATCTCGACCGTGTGGCGCTCTGGCCGTTCGCCCACGGCGGCAGCTCGCCGGGCTATGGCGCGGCGATCGTCACCCAGAGCGGCATGCTCTCCTCCGACCTCACCATGAGCCAGCGCTCGCTGCCGTTCGCATACATGGTCTCGGCCGGCAACCAGGCGGTGCTGAGTCTGGAGGATTTTCTCGACGTGCTGGTCGATGACGACGCGGTGCGTGCGATCGGGCTGCACATCGAGGGCTTGAAGGACGTCTCGGGATTTGCCGATGCGGCGTCGCGCGCGCTCGCAGCTGGCAAGGCGGTGGTCGCGCTGAAGACGGGAACCTCCAAGGTCGGCGCGCGCCTGACCGAGAGCCACACCGGCTCGCTCGCGGGCAGCGACGCGCTCTACGACGCGCTGTTCGACCGGCTGGGCGTCGTCCGCGTGACATCGCCGGCACAACTGATCGAGACGCTGAAATTCGCGGTCATCGCCGGGATTCCCCGCGGACTCCGCATCGCCGGCTTCACCTGCTCGGGGGGTGGCGCGACGATGCTCGCCGACATGGGCGAGAAGCATGGCCTCGATTTCGCAGCGCCGACCGCAAGCACGCGCCAGAAGCTCGTCGAGCGTCTGCCGCCGATCGCGACCGTCTCCAATCCGCTCGACTACACGACGCCGATCTGGGGCGACCCGGAGCGGCTGCCGCCGGTGCTCGCGGCCTTGCTCGCGGATGGCTACGATGCGGCCGTCATCGTTCAGGACTATCCGCTTCCCGGCATCGATGAGAGCAAGCCCTACTATCGGAACGACACGGTTTCGTTCGTCCAGGCGACCCGCGCGGCTGGCATTCCCGCGGCTGTCTGCAGCACGCTGCCCGAGAACCTCGACGCCGAGACGCGCGCCTTTCTCGTCGGGGAGCACGTTGCGCCGATGCAGGGTATCGTTGAGACGATCGAAGCGCTGGCAGGTCTGGCACATGCCGGCCGGCGGCGGCAATCCGGCGCCGATCTGCGGCTGCCGCTGCCGCAAGTCCGGGCGGATACGCGGATGCTCCGCCTCGACGAATGGCAAGCCAAGCGACTGCTCGCGCCGATCGGCATCGTGACGCCGAAAGGCTGCATTGCGAGCCTCGAGACGATCGAGGCCGCAGCCACCTCGCTCGGCTTTCCGCTCGCGCTGAAGCTCATCCACAAGGACATCGCCCACAAGACCGAAGCCGGCGCCGTGACGCTCGGTCTCGACAGCCCCGCCACGGTGAAAGCCGAAGCCATCGCCATGCAGCGCCGCGTCGGCAGGCACCACCCTCATGTCGCGGCCAGCGAGCATCGCTTTCTGGTGGAGCGCATGGCGCCGCGCCCACGCGCCGAGCTGCTCGTGGGCATCCGCAACGATCCAGGCTTCGGGCTCGCCATGACGCTGGCCAGCGGCGGCGTGCTGACCGAGCTCGTCGGCGATGCGGCGACATTGCTGCTCCCCGCAGGCCGAGCGGCAATCGCGGAAGCGATCAATCGGCTGAAGGTGTCGCGGCTCCTCGGGGGCTATCGCGGGCAGCAGGCGATCGATCTCGCGCAACTGCTCGACGCCCTCGTGCGGCTCGGGGAGTTTGCCCAGGCCAATGCAAGCTCCGTCGGCGAGATCGAGATCAATCCGCTGTTCGTGCTAGACAGCGGCGTGATCGCGATCGATGCCCTGGTGTCGGTCGTCGAGGGTTCAGCGCTGGCCGCGGGAGACATGCATGAGCAAAAGCAAGCCTAGGCAGGTGATCGGCGCGCCTCTCGTCATTGGCGGACGCACGCTATCCCTGTCGCGCGCCATTCGCGCCGGAGATTTCGTCTTTCTCACCGGACAGATCCCGTTTGCGGATGGCAAGCCAATGACAACCGGCACGATCGAGGAGCAGACCCGCGCCGTCCTCGAGGAGATCACCGTGACGCTGCAACAGGCTGGCTGCACCCGCGATCATGTGGTGAAGGCGATGGTCTGGCTGCGCGAGCGCGCCGATTTTCCCGGCTTCAATGCCGTCTACTCCGACTACTTCCCCCATGAGCCGCCGGCCCGGTCGGCGGTCGTGAGCGACCTCCTGGTCGACTGCCGGGTCGAGGTCGAGGTGGTCGCCTACAAGCCGGAAAGCTGAACGATGGCACGCACCCGATCACGAGCGAGGGGCTTCGAGGTCACCGGCAGCGGGACGCCGCTGGTGCTCGTACATGGCCTCGGCATGGCTCGCGCCATGTGGGTGCCGCTGCTGCCGGCTTTCGCCGCCCGCCATCGGACAGTGACCTACGACCTGCTCGGCCATGGCGAAAGCCGGCCACCGCGTGCCGGCAAGCTCGCGCTCGCCGATTTCTCCGCGCAATTGCTCGAGTTGCTAGATGAGCTCGGGATCGCGCAGGCTCCGATCGTCGGCTTCTCGCTCGGCGGCATGATCGTGCGGCGTTTCGCGCTCGATCATCCTCAGCGCACGCCGGCGCTGGCCGTTCTCAACTCGCCCCATGGCCGTACCCCGGCTGAACGGGCGGCCGTTCAGAAGCGCGTCGACCAGGCCGCGGCCGAAGGGCCGGCCGCCACCATTGGCGCGGCAATCGAGCGCTGGTTCACGCCCGCCTACCGGGAAGCCCATCCCCAGGCGATCGAGACGATCCGCCAGTCGGTGCTCGGCAAGGACACCGATGTCTATCCACGTATCTATCAGGTGCTGGTCGATGGCGATGACGAGCTGACGTCGGCGGTCGCAGCGCTCCGCCTGCCGACCCTCGTCATGACCTGCGCCGACGACAGCGGCAACACTCCTGAGATGGCGCGGCGCATGGCGGCCTCGATGCCCGGCTCCGAGGTCGACATCGTGCCGGGACTGCGCCACATGGGGCTATGGGAGGCGCCCGATCGCTTTACCGGGCCGATCCTCGATTTCCTCGCCCGCCGGCTCGGCGCAAAAACCCAAGCCTGAGACGAGCCGCCAACCCAGAAGGAGTGCCCGCGCCATGTCGACCGAGCTGTTCCAGAAGGGCCTTGCGATCCGCAGCGCCGTGATCGGCAAGGAGTATGTCGAGAAATCCCTCGAGAATGCCGACGACTTCATGATGGCGTTCCAGGAGCTGGTCACCAGCTATTGCTGGGGCCACGTGTGGTCACGCGAAGGCCTGTCGCGGCGCGATCGCAGCCTGATCAACCTCGCGATGCTGGCAGCCCTTGGCAAGACCGAGGAGCTGAAGCTGCATACCAAGGGCGCCATCAACAACGGCCTCACCAACGAGGAGATCCGCGAGGCGCTGCTGCAGGTCTCGGTCTACGCCGGCATTCCCGCGGGTCTTTCGGCCTTCAAGGCCGCCCACGAGGTGCTGAAGGCGGAGGGCCGGCTGTGACGGACGCTTCCTCTGAAGGCCGCGCATCGAGACGTGGCGGAATCCTGGAAGGCGTGCGCGTGCTCGATCTCAGCCGCATGCTGTCGGGCCCCTACGCGACGATGATGCTCGCCGACCACGGTGCCGAGGTCATCAAGATCGAAAGCCCCGAGGGCGACATCAGCCGCGGCATCGGTCCGTTTCGCGCCGACGACGTGGAGCGCATGCATTCGGGCTATTTCGTCAGCCTCAATCGCAGCAAGAAGAGCGTCGTCCTCGATCTCAAAGTGACGCGCGACCGCGAGCAGCTGCTGCGGCTCGTACCTACGGCTGATGTCCTCGTCGAGAACTTCCGCCCCGGTGTGATGGAGCGGCTCGGCCTCGGCTACGAGTTGCTGCGCAAGCACAATCCGCGCCTCGTTTATGCGGCCATTCGCGGATTCGGCGATCCACGCACCGGAACCAGCCCCTACCAGGACTGGCCGTCCTACGATGTGGTCGCGCAGGCCATGGCCGGTCTCATCAGCGTCACCGGCGCCGACCGCGAGCACCCGGTGAAAGCCGGACCCGGCGTCGGCGACATCTTCTCAGGGCTGATGGCCTCTTTTGGCATCGTCGCGGCCTTGCGCCAAGCCGAGCGCACCGGGGCAGGCCAGTTCCTCGATGTGGCAATGTATGATTGCGTGCTGAGCCTGTGCGAGCGGATCGTCTACCAGACGACCTTCACTGGCACCGCCCCCGTGCCCGAGGGCAACGGCCACCCGCTGCTCGCCCCCTTCGGCCTGTTTCCCGCACGCGACGGCCTCGTCGCGATCGGCTGTCCCGACGACAGCTTCTGGCGTGCGCTCGTGACGATCATGGGCAGGCCGGAGCTCGGCGAGACTGCGCGCTTCCGCGACAAGCAGGCGAGGTGTGTGGCGGGCGCGGAGGTCAACCGGCTCGTGTCGGAATGGTCGAGCCGGCACACCAAGGCAGAGCTCGCCTCGCTGCTCGGCGGCCGTGTCCCCTTTGGCCCAGTCAACACGGCAGCCGACATCCTCACCGATCCCCACGTCGTGTCGCGCGCGATGCTGCTCGATGTGCCCCATCCCGACGGAGCGCCGCCCTTCCAGGTTGCCGGCAACCCACTCCATTTCGAGCGCGATCGGGCCCCCGCGGCGGGACCGCCACCCCGCCTGGGAGAGCACGCAGCCGAGATCCTGCGCTGATCTCGAAGGATCGGCACCTGCTCGCGCGACGCCTGCAAGGCCGGCAATCACTGCCCGGGAGCGCTCGGCCCATGACGCAGGCGCGCCGCCAACAACAGGTAGAGCGTCACCGCGTTCATCAGGTGCCAGAGGAAGTGGGTGCCGAGCGGCCCGCCAGCCAACGCGAGCCCAGCGCATAGCGGCAGATCGAGCGTGCGCGCCGTCAACGACACCGGGAAGACGATGGCGGCAAGTCCCAACAGACGCCACGCCGGGTGGCCCATCACCCAGAGCGTGACGGCAACGCCAGACAGTGCAGCTACGGCCGGCACGTAGGCAATCGACCCGCCGAGGCAAGGTCCGCTGCTGCAGCGCACGCTCGTTGCACCAAAGCAGGCGAGCGCGAACACGAGCGACAACGCAATCATCGCCGCATTGCCGAGCCCGACGAGACGCCTGAGCGCGACCGCCAGATAGAGCAGCATGAAAACACCAATCGGAATGACGTCGGCAAGCGCGCTCCAGCGTTCGGCGAAACTGTGGAAGAGGAAGCTGCCGACCCCGATCGTGGCAACGAGGACAATCAGCACGAGCGGCTCGGCGCGCCCTCGCCCTGGCTGCAGCCTCGACCATTGCCTGAGCGCCAGGCCCGCCGCCAGCAGGAAGGCCGCGTTCGAGAGGGCATTGGCCGGCTCCGCCCAGAACGCGGGATCGCCGCCGCGCTCGCAATAGATGAAAACCTGCTCGCGCCAGCTCATGGGATCGGCCGTTCCTCCTTCACAGACGCGATTTATCAGCTCGGTCGGCGACGCGTGACTTCATCTCATGGTGGCTGAGGGCACTGCGAACAACAATCGCTACGTCTTGTCGTCAAGTCGAGCACGGGACCTGTAGGGCACACCCATCCACCCGTCATCCCGGACAAAGCCGAAGGCATTGATCCGGGATCTCAGCGACGGATGCCGCGCCCGTGGCCATGACGGGTGATGCCAGGATGTGTTTCTCGAGAGGCCTGCTTCAGGCCGTATTGCACCACCCCGGATCGCTTCGCCAGCCGAAGGTGCAATACGGCGGAAGGCGCCTATTGCACCCGCCGAGGCACCACCGCTCGCGAAAATTTCAGTTGTTGTCCGGGGTGGCTGAGGGCTTGCCAGTGCCCGCCGCCTCGGCTGACCGGATCAGGACGTTGCCGCCCGGCCACAGGGGTGCGCAAACCGCACGAAACCTCCCACAACTCGCGCCGGACCGAGGGACAAGCGGCCGGCGCTTGTGGCAAGCTCTACGGGTCAGAGGGGCCTTTGGGGGCGAACGCTCATGCGCGCATTGCGAATTTTTACCGTTGCGGCACTGCTCGGGCTGATGCCCTCGAACGCGCAAGCGCTCGATCTCTGGCCCGCCGATGACGGCGCGCTTGGCCCGATCCGTTGGAGCGGCTTCATCATCAATCCCGATGTCGGGTTCGAGGAGGCCGAATTGAAGGGCACAGGCGGCGACCGGCTGCAGACGGTGCAGGGTTGGCGCGCGGGCGCCGAGCTCGGCTACGACCACCAGATGGGCTCCATCGTCGTCGGCATCGCAGTCGATGCCTTCAAGACCTGGATGGATGGCGATGAAAGCACCGATCCGGCACTGCTCGCAGTCACCGCCGATCTGGACTATTTCGGCACCGTGCGCGGCCGCCTCGGCTATGCCATGGGCCGTTGGTTGGTCTATGGCACGGGCGGCTACGCCTTCGGCAAGCTGACCATCGACGACACGATTGCCCAGACCAGCGACAGTGCCTCACTCGGCGGCTGGGCGGCTGGCGGTGGCGTCGAATGGGTCTACAACGACTCGCTGACGGTACGCGGTGAGTATGTCCACATCGACCTCGCCGAAGACCGTTTCACCAACCTGCCGGCGGGCCTCGACCAGGTCGGCGCCGAGATCGACAGGATCGGCATCGGGTTCGTCACGCGGTATTGAGAGCACGAGCTGCGATTTGCGGCTGCGCCCATCAACGTCTGAGGCCGGCCGCCTTCAGCGCCGCCTCGATGATTTGCCCGGGATCGAGCGGAGACGGCGCCCCTGGTGCTTGCCGTGGCGAATCGGGTGTCGGCAGACCGCCAGCCTCGAAGGCCGCCGCGATGACACGGTTGAGATCGAGGAAGGGAGCCCGGTGCCGGATCGGCTCCGATCCGAGGGATGCCGCCGCCGTCTCGTCACCCGCACCAGCGGCTCTGGTGGCCAAGGCAACCGATCCCGTGGCTCCCGCACTTCGTGCCTCGGAACGACCAGCGTCCAAGCCCCAGCTGCGCGCGATGTGATGGGTCGAGGACAGACCGACGTCGTGAAAGAACGGGCCCGCCGCACCACAACGCTCGGCGTCCGTCGATGCAGCGATCGGCACGCCGTGCCCCATGTCGGCGATCGAGAATGCCTCGATCACCGTGTTGCCGCCGGCATCGCTCCAGACGCGCCGCGTGTGACCCGCAACTAGCTCCGAGCGCGTCGGAGCGCCCGCAAGCCCGTGCAAATCGGCCCATTGCCGTGTGATGTGCTCGGCGTTCGACGGTTTCACGATCCGGTCGGCGCTGCCGTGCCAGACCGAGATCCTGGGCCATGGCCCGCGATGCCCCGAGGCCGCCCGCACGCGATCGCCGAGCGCTCGCGCGGACGGCGACTGCTCCGTGAGCATGGCCGCGAACGCTTCCTGCAAGGACCCTGCACGCCCGTAGGCGAGGCCGGCGATGATGGCGCCGCCCGCATAGGCTTCAGGATAGGTCGCCAGCATCACGGAGGCCATTGCGCCGCCTGCCGAAAGACCCGTGACGAACACCCTGCGGCGATCGACGCCGAATTTCGCGATGGCGTGCTCGACCATCTGCTGAATCGAGAGCGCCTCGCCATGGTCGCGCGCGATGTCGCCGGGAGCGAACCACGAGAAGCACGTCTTCGGATTGTTCGAGGTTTGCTGCTCGGGATAGACGACGACGAAGCCATGCCGGTCGGCCAACGTCGCCCAGCCGGTGCCATGATTGTAGTCGGCAGCGCTCTGGCCGCAGCCATGCAAGGCAACAACCAATGCGGGCCGTCTTTGCAAGCGCTCGGGGACGAGGACATGCATGCGCAAGTTGCCGGGATTGGAGCCGAATGCGGTCAGCTCATGCAGCTGGGAGCTGTCCCGCGCGACGCCAGGCGAGCTTCGGCGGGACGCAAGCAGGCCTTCGAATTTGCGACGCAGAGTGCCAAGGGCGAGAAGAGACTTGCGGAGGCCAGCCATCGGGCACCTATGTTGCGTTGCAATATTTTATGTTGCGTCGCAGCATGCCGCTCGCCGGGATTCGAGTCAAGGACGAACCAGCGCGACCTCGCCTCCTCGGCAAGTCGAGGAATGCTCGCTCAAGCTCTGCTGACCCGTGCCGCCATCTCCTTCAGCACATCGAACGCGATCGCGACATCGCTCGCTTGCGTCGCGTGACTGCCCACCTGGAAGCGGATGGCGATGCGTCCATCGATCCGGGTTTGCGTCAGATAGATGCGGCCGTCATCGTTGATGGCCTCGACCAGAGCGAGATTGCGGCACTCCTCCTCGGCTGCGGGGGCTTTCAGACGGAACGTGAACAGTGACAGCATCGGCGCAGTCACGATCTCGAATTCGGGCGCCGCGCCAATCCGGCCCGCAATCGCCTCGCTCCAGGCAATGTGGCTGCGGATCATGCTGCGCAGGCCCTCCAGACCATGAGCGCGCAGCACGAACCAGAGTTTCAGCGCGCGGAACCGGCGACCGAGCGGCAGGCTCCATTCGCTGTAGTTGACGATGCCGTCCCGGCCGCTCGTCTTCAGATATTCCGGCCGGATTGCCAAAGTCCGCACGAGGTCCCCGGGCTCACGCAGAAAGTGCGCCGAGCAATCGAACTGGGCGCCCAGCCACTTGTGCGGGTTCAACACCAGGCTGTCGGCGGCTTCGATCCCCCGCCACCAGTGGCGCAGCTCCGGGCAGATCATGGCCGAGCCCGCCCAGGCGGCATCCACATGCAGATAGAGGCCGTGTCTGCGGGCGATCGCCCCTACCGCCGCGATGTCATCGCTCGCGCCGGCGCTGGTGCCACCGACACATGCGACGATCCCCGCTGGCAGCAGACCAGCTGCACGATCAGCCAGGATCGCGGCTTCGAGCGCGTCCGGCGCCAGCGCCCGGCGCGAGCCGTCGATGGGGATGCGCACGAGATTGGCCTGACCGATGCCGGCGACCCAGATGGCGCGATCGACCGAGGTATGCACTTCGCTCGACGCATAGACTCGGAGCGTGGGATGGCCGGAAAGTCCATCGCGATTGCCCGCCCAGTCGAGCGCGCGCTCGCGCATGGTGAGGATGGCGGCCAGCGTCGCCGAGGAGGCAGAGTCCTGGATGACGCCGGTGAATGCCGCGGGCAAGCCGAGCGCCTGGCGCAGCCAATCGAGCACCCGGCCTTCCAGCTCGGTCGCGGCAGGCGAGGTCTGCCACAGCATGCACTGGGCGCCGAGCGCGTTCACCAGGTGCTCGGCCACGACCGACACCGGCAACGCGTTTGCCGGGAAATAGGCAAAGAAACGCGGATGCTGCCAATGCGTCATGCCTGGAACGATGATGCGCTCGAAGTCCTCGAAGATCGCTGCCATCGGCTCGGGCGCCTCGGGCGGGGAAGCCGCGATCTGGCGCGCGATCACACCCGGCTCGAGCTTGGGACGCACCGGCCGCTCGGCGAGCGTTTCCCGATAGTGGGCACCCCACCGCGCGGCCTGCTGCGACCAGTGGCGGAAGCTCTCGTGGTCCATAGTCGCTCTCGTTGCCTGCGGCCGCTACCCGATCCAAATGATTCTCAACCTGCGGAAACATCCTAGTTGAAGCCGTCCGTGCGCGCGACTAGGATACTGTCAATTCGGACGCTCTCCTCGCCAGCGGACTGCAAGTTGCCCGACGGCCGGCATCCGTCTCGAGAGCGCAGGGCATCGACCACATGAAACTCGCCAGTTTGAGGCATGGCCGCGATGGCAAGCTCGTCGTCGTGTCGCGTGATCTGACACGCGCGATCGGCGCGAGCGATATCGCTCCCAATCTCCAGGCCGCACTCGACCACTGGGCACGCTGTGCGCCACGTCTGGCCTCGCTCGCCGAGCAGGTCGAGATCGGCTCGGTCGCGACCTTCCGCTTGCGCGAGCACGATTGCGCCTCCCCGTTGCCGCGCGCATTCCAGCGCCTCGCGGCCGAAACTCTGGGCGCTCGCGATGGCGCCGTCCCACTGTTGCGGCTTGCAACCTCCGATCGGTTTCTGGGGGCTCGCGATCCGATCGCGCTTGCTCGTGACGACGAGCATGGCATCGATTTTCTGGCTTCCATCGCGATCGTGACCGACGACGTGCCGATGGCCGTGACACCCGAGCAGGCCCGCGCGCATGTCGCGCTCGTGATGGTCTCGAGCGAGGCCGTGTTGGTGGACCACGACGAGCGCGATGGCGTGTCACGCGGCGACGGCACCCTTGCCAGTCCGGCAACGGCTTTCTCGCCCATCGCGGTCACGCCCGATGAGCTCGGGCCCGCCTGGAACGGCGCCCGGCTCGACCTGCCGATGCTCGCGAGTTGCGACGGCAAGCCATTTGCCGGCGTCGGGACCAGCATTGGCATGGCGCTCGATTTCGCTCACCTGATCGCGCTCGCCGCAAGGCTGCGGCCGCTGGGCGCCGGCACCATCGTCGGCTCGGGCAGCCTCGCGAGCCTGTTGGCCGGTCGCGAGCCCGACCGCCGCACGGCAGGCAGAGAGACCGGCGCGTTCCCGCTGGGCCGCCAGACGGCCGCCGTGCTGATCCGCCATCCCACGCCCGCAACGGCAGCCCTGCAGGCGGGCGCCACGATCCGGGTCGAGATGCTCGATGCGGCGCGCCGGTCGATCTTCGGCGCGATCGAGCAGCGGATCGTGCTCGCGGCGGCGCCGGACTGAGAGCGTAGCCCAGCGGCGGGTCCCAAGGCGGTTGCAGCGCTCGCGGGCCAAATCCGTGCAGCGCGCACAGCGCTGTCGACAGCTGCCGCCGCGCCGCACTCGCGCACACGCGAATCAGATACCCCCGGGCCGATGCGAAGGATGCTGCTCGGGCTCGCGACGATGCTGGTGGTCTGCCTCGCGGCGGAACCGCTCGACCTGATGACCGGCATCCCGCGCATCATCGACGGCGACACCATCGAGCTTGCGGGCATGCGCGGCCGGCTCGGGGCGATCGATGCACCCGAAAACCGACAGACCTGCTCGAGCGAGCGTGGGCGGAGCTGGGCGTGCGGCCGGAGCGCGGCCGAGCAGCTCGCCCGCCTCACGGCCGGAGGCGTTGCCTGCGTCGCGGGCGGCACCGACCGCTACGGGCGCGCACTGCTCGACTGCATTCTGCCCGGCG
>JANPDA010000324.1:0-12204 GCA_031431235.1 Hyphomicrobiaceae bacterium | reverse complement strand
CTGCAGCAAGCCCGGCGATCTCGAAGATGCCGCTCAACGCCGGCTCACCGATCGAGGAAGCGCCGCCCAGAATCCCGAGCACGAGCGAAGCCGCGAGCGCGACCGCGGCCCGCCATACGCCCGAGCGTGCGACCTGGGGGAACGAGCCCGGTCGGGGCCGCATCGGCACGATATTGCCGGGTGCCGCGCTCCCACCCTCGAGCGCAGACGGGCGGCCTTCGGACCTCGCGGCGCCGACGATCCTGCTGAGGAGCGCCGATGGCTCGATCGCGCCTTCGCGCGGCGCCAGGGCGAGCAAGCGATCGAGCGCTGCTTCCTCCGCAACAAAACGCCCGCTGCGGCGGCTGTGCCGCGCATCTGCGTTTTTCAGCTCGTCCCGCGCGTCATTGGCCATGACCCAGCTCCAAATCCAGCTCTTGCCCGCGTGGCAAACGTGCCGTCCGTGTCATCCCTCGATCTCCTCGGGCAGCAGATCCCGCCAGTGTCCTTCCAGGCTCTTCCTCAAAGCCCTTCGGCCGCGCGCAAGCAGCGATTCGACCGCTTCGGCGCTGATTCCCATGATGCCCCCTGCTTCCGCCATCGTCATCTCCTCGTAGTGGCACAGCACCAGGGCGAGCCGCTGTCGCTCCGGCAACAGTTGCAGCGCCGCCTCGACACTGCGGCGCAAGTCCTCATCGCCGAGCGCACGGCCTTGCTCGGCCGGCACGGTCTGCACTTCGAGTGCATCGGGATCGGAGGGCCGGCGGGCCCGGAGCCGATCGAGCGACAGATTGGCCGCGACCCGATAGAGCCACCCGCCCAGACCGTTGGGCCCGATCTCGATCTCGCCGGCCTTTCGCCAGAGCCGCAGAAACGTCTCCTGCGCGATGTCGTCGGCTTCGGAGGCATCGCCCAGCATGCGCCGCGCGACCCCGAGCACGCGCGCGAGGTGTTTACCGACGAGCTGGCGGAAAGCCTCCTCGTCGCCACCGATCACGCGCCGCGCGAGCACGGCGTCGCCGGCGCCGGACGCCACGCCGGCAACGCTCGCTCGCGATCCCTCGAAACGAGGCGATGTTGCGCTCTGCCGCGACTCCACGTCAGCCGGCCCCTTTCGCTTGCCCACTTCGCTTTCCCAGTCCGGGCGACATCCTTTCTGCACCCGGGCTGACCTTCGCGCTATTCCTCCAGCTCGGCGCCTACGGGGTCGTGCCACCCTGGGTGCCTGCACCTGCCGGGACCTCGCCCACCGGCGCTTCATCGTCATCGGGTTCCGAGCCCTGGCCGAAGCGCCCGTGACCCGGTAGCTCGTCGCCGGTCAGCTTGCCGTCATTGTCGAGGTCGTTCCAGGAGAACCGCTTGCGCGCCATCGCCGTGAACTCCTCTCCAGTAACCTTGCCGTCGGCATTCTCGTCGAACCGCTTCAGCATCCGGGCGACCATGCGGTCGGTGTGCTCCTTGAAGGCGGCCTCGATCTCGGCCTTGTCGACGGCGCCATCGTTGCTCTTGTCGTAGGGCTTGAAGCGCTCGAGCATGCGCCCTTCGACCTCGCTGAGGCTGATCGCGCCGTCCTTGTCGGCATCGAGCCCGCGCAGCCATCCGCCGCCCCGGCCTTCATGCTTGCCACCGTGGCGCCCATGACCCCAGCCACCGCCGTCGCCCTCCTCCATCCAACCCATCATGGGCCCGTGCCCACGGCCGCCCAAGGCGGAAGCCGCGGTGAATCCGCCCGCGATGAGGACGACGCTGGCAACAGCTGCTGCGATCTTGGTCGAGGTTTTCATCAAACTCTCCGTTCACCTGGCAGAGCCAATTCTGCCGCATCACTGCAGGGTGAACGGCTCGCGGCACAGCATTCCGTCGCTGGTGTTCTGATTCATTCACTTGGTCCCCCGAATGAACACGTGCGGCGGCGGGATTTCTCGAGCTCGGAGCGGGCTCTTCAATCCTTGCGCGCGATCAGGAAACGAAAAACGCCGTCCTGCCCGCTCGATTCGACGAGCCGATGACCCGTCACCTCGCAATAGGCTTCGAAATCCTCTCTCGACCCCGGATCGGTCGACAGCACCTCGAGCTCGCCGCCAGGTGGCACATCGCGCATGGCCTTTTTCGCCTTCAGCACGGGCAACGGACAGGTGAGGCCGCTCGTGTCGAGAGTCTGCCGGGACATCGCATGCTCCGCCGGGGATTTGGGTCGGCCCTCCATAGCAAGCCCTCACGGCAAGGTACAGCCGCGAGCAGCTGGGGCCGCCGCCGCCTCGCGTCGGCGCTCGTTCCTGATGCTGAGGAAGTTGGCGAGGAGGATGACCGCGGCGCCAGCCAGCACCATCGGCTCGAACGGCTCCCCGTAGAGGAAAGCGCCGACGAGCGCGATCAGCGGCACGCGCAGGAAATCCAGCGGCGCCACGATCACTGTGTCCGCGTGCGACAGCGCACGCATGATCGAATAGTGCGCAGCCATAGCGGCGAAAGCGACGACCACGAGCGGGAGATAGGCCTCGACCGGCGGCCACGCGATGCCTTGCCATGAGAGCGCGAGCGCAATCGGGATCTGCAGCACGCCCATATAGAAAAGTACAGCGAGAGGGTGCTCGGTGCGAGACAGGATCTTGGTCATCAGCATCGAGAGCGCAAAACCGAGCGCACTCGCCAGCACCGAGACCGAGCCTATGCTCATCGTCCCGACGCCCGGCCGCAGCACCACCATCACACCCAGGAACCCGAGCGTGGCGACGCCCGCCCGCATCCAAGTCATGCGCTCGCCGAGCACGAGCGGGCCGAGCACTGCGACCCAGAGAGGCGCTGTGAACTCGAGCGAGAATACCTGGGCGAGCGGAATGAGCGGCAACCCGTACAGCCAGAGGAACTGCCCGCTGAATTGCGCGATGTTGCGCAGCAGATGCAGGCCGGGGCGGCGGGTCACGAGGCAGGCAAGGCTGCCGGTCACCAGGATCGCGAGTAGCGGTGCGACAGTCGTCGTGACGAGCGAGCGAACCAGCAGGATCTCTGCCGTCGAGACATGACGCGCGGCGGCCCTCCCGGCGATTGCGAGCGCGATGAACGAGAAGACGGCGCCGACCATCCAGACGGCAGCGCGCGCGATCGACTTCTGTGGTCGAGCGAGTGCGGTCATCGCGCGGCGGCCCAGGGTCTTCTACAGACCATGCCGCTTGCGCCAGTCGACCGGATAGACCGTATAGAAAATCTTCGCCTTCTCGCCCTCGTATTTGAGCGGCGTCTTCTCGGGAATCCAGATCACGTCGCCGGGTTTGGCCTCGATCACGCGGCTGTAGTCCTTGCCGACGCGCAACCGGAAGTTTCCTTCCAGCACCACGACGGCCTCGTCATAGAGCACCGTCCACTCGATCGAGCAACCGTCGAACATGGCGACGCCCACGCCCATGGTGGCGCTCTCATCGGGGCCGACCAGCCGGGCGATGCCCGATGCTCCCGGCGGGCCGCCGAAGGGGCCGAGCTCGATCTCGCTCGCTTTGAAATGCAGGGTTTCGGACATGCACGTGGTCCCTCTCGATCGCTTTCGCCGCGAGTGTGGGCAATGCCCGATCGCTGGGCAAGGCCGCCCGAAGCAGGTCAGCCCGGCATCAGACGAAGTCGCGGCTGATCCGGCGCGTGGCACCGCTGCTGAAGACGATCTTGCCGGATTCCCGTGCCTCCAGCCGCCAGGTGAGGTGGAAATCGGTGTCGTCAGCGCTGAGCGCGGTCTCGGCCCTGACCTCGGTATCGGCGTCGCCACTGCGCACCGCCCAGCGATAGTGGGTCACGAGCCGCGCCGAGAGAGGATCGTCGGGGCGGATCTCGAAGGTGTCGGTGACGCCCGAGGCGGTCTCGATGCCGCGGTCCTCGATGCGTGTGCGGCCGTGGTCGGAGCGCAGCGTGATGCGTCTGAGGCCACTGGCCAGGTCGTCCTCGTGAAGGCGGCTGTCGCTGGCGGGCAGCAGAGCGGTTGCCTGCACCGGCGGCGCGGTCTCGGCCGGCTCGAACCGCACCTCGCGATCACTCTGCCGCGCAGACCGCACCGGCAGCGTCAATGTCGAGGCCCCCGAAGCGATCGTGAGCGTGGCGAGCCGAGGCTGCGGCCATACGATCGGCCAATGCTGGGTCGCCAGCCCGATCCGGATGCGATGTCCCTTGGGGACGCGGCGGCCGCAATCGTTCAACGTGAGCCGGACACGAAAGGCCTCCCCGACCGGACACGGCTCGGGCTGCTCATGGCTGTGGCGGTGGGAAAGGTTCAGCACGCCGTAGGTCACCATCGCCGACACCCCATCCGGGTACACGTCGCACAAGCGCGCTGTCAGGTTCACATGCGGCTGGTCGACCACGAGCTCCAGCTCGAGCACCGGCGCACCGAGCAGCACCAGCTCCTCCTCCAGCGGCAGTGTCTCGAAGCAGAGGCCCAGACCGTCCTCGCGCCGCTGATCGACGGCCATATCGGGCGAGCTGCCGCCATAGCCGCCCCAGCGGCCGCAATCAGCGCCCGCAGTTGCCGGCGAGCGTACCGACCGGCTCGGACCCTGCCGTGGCACGACCTCGAGCAGCCCATGGCCGTTCAGGTGCAGAATGAGCGGCTTGATCCGCGGGCTCGGCCATTCGTCCTCGGCGACCCAGGTGCCGGCATGTTGGGGATAGTAGAAGGGCCTCGGCCGCTCCGCGTCCCCGATCCATACCCGATACATCGGCTCGGACATGATGCCGGTCGGCTCCCCCGCGAGCCAGTGCTTCCACCAACGCAGAGCTTCCTGGAGATAGCCGATATTGGGTCCGGGCGAGCCGCGGCAGGGATAGCTGTGCGACCAGGGCCCGACGATGCCGAGGCGCGGCACGCCGAGGCCCGCGAGCAGCCGCGGCACGAAGTTCGAGTAGCTGTCCTCCCAGCCGCACACCGCCAGCACCGGGCAGGCGATCGCCTCGTAGTTCTCGATGACCGAGCCCTGGCGCCAATAGTCGTCGCGCCGCTGATGGCCGAGCCAGACCTCCGACAGCGAGCGAGCAGAAGCGAGTCGCGCTTCCCACATCTCGCGCCAGCGCTCGCCCACGATCTGGGGATCGGGCGCCATCGCCTGCTTCACCAGCATGAAGTTCGACCACATCTCCTGCTCGGTCAGCAGCGCGCCGCCCATGTAGTGGATGTCGTCGCTGTAGCGATCATCGCTCGCACACAGCGTGATGATGGCGCCGAGAGCGGGCGGACGCCTTGCCGCGACCTGCAGTGCATTGAACCCGCCCCAGGAGATGCCGGTCATGCCGACGCGGCCGTTCGACCATGGCTGCGCCGCCGCCCAGGCGATCAGCTCGACGCCGTCCGCCTGCTCTCGGGGGGTGTACTCGTCGGCGAGGATGCCATCGGAATCACCCGCGCCGCGCAGGTCGAAGCGCACCGAGGCGACCCCATGGCCTGCCAGATAGGGATGAATCTCCATATCGCGGAACACGGTGCCGTCGCGCCGGCGATAGGGGATCAGCTCGATCACGACCGGCACGTTGGCGGAGGTCTCGGGCCGCCACACCGTCGCCGCGATCCGCGTCCCGTCCGCCAGGTGCACCCAGACGGGATCCTCGGTGAGGACCGCGTGCGGCAGCTCGCTCAGGCTGATGGCAGTCATGCTGGCGTCACCGGTGCCCGCGCCCGCCCGAGCAGGCCCGCGAAGCTGACCGCGTCGATGTTCGCCCCACAGCCGATCAGCAGCACCCGCGCGCCCTTCAGCTTGTCGCGCAACGGGCCGATCAGCGCGGCGACGCCGGCGGCCGGCGCCGGCTCGACGGCGAGCTTCAGGTCGCGGAAAACGAGGCCCATGCAATCGATCATGGCGTCGTCGCTGACAGTCACGATCTCATCGACGAAGCGCTGCACCAGTCCGAACGAATGGGGCAGGTGCAGTGGCGCACCGAGGCTGTCGGCAACCGTCTGGACCTTCACGCCCTCGACCGGCGCGCCCGCTGCCAGACTGTCGCTCATGCCGCGTGCGCCCTCCGGCTCGACGCCATAAACGCGGATCGATGGATTCAGCTGCTTGGCGGCTGCCGCGATGCCCGAGATCAGGCCGCCGCCGCCGACCGGCACGATGATGGCATCCGCATCGGGCGCCGCACGCAGCATCTCGAGGCCGATGGTCGCCGTCGCCTCGCTGGTGCGCGGCCCTTCGAAGGGATGCACGAAGGTGCGGCCCTCGTTGGCGGCGATCTCCTCGACCAGCTGGAAGGCTTCCGCCACATTCTCGGCCAGCACCACCTCGGCGCCATAGCGCTTGCACTGTCCGACGCGAAAGGTGTTGGCGGTTTTCGGCATCACGACCTTGGCCGTCGTGCCGAAGGTCTTCGCTGCATGCGCGACCGCGATCGCATGATTGCCCGCCGAGATCGCGGTGAGGCCGCGAGCGCGCGTCTGATCGTCCAAGCTCATCGTCACGTTCAGCGCGCCGCGCGCCTTGAACGAGCCCGTCACCTGGAACAGCTCGAGCTTGATGCGGACATCGGTCCCCTTGGCCAGCAGCCCAGGCAGCTCGGGTCCCGGCCAGGGAACAAGCGGCGTCGCGACGATGTAGGGTTTCAGCCGCGCGAGCGTCTGGTCGATCTCGGCGATCGAAGGGGCGTGCGACATGGAATGGCCTTTCAGACTCTCGCAGCCGCACGGATCTGCGACAGGCTCTGTTTGGGGGTCAGCGCTTCCGGGTCGATCCGCACCTCGATCAGCGCCGGTTTGCCGGCATCGAGCGAGCGCGCGAGCGCAGCCTCGAACTCGGCCGTCTCGCGCACCGTCTCGCCGTGACAGCCATAGCTGCGGGCCAGTGCCGCGAAATCGGGGTTCTTCAGGCTGGTGCCGCTGACGCGTCCGGGAAAGTGGCGCTCCTGGTGCATGCGGATGGTGCCGAACATGCCGTTGTTGACGACGATCGCGATGATGTTGGTGCCATATTGCGCCGCGGTCGCCAACTCCTGGCCATTCATCAGGAAGCAGCCGTCGCCAGCAAAGGCGACGACCGTTCGCCCGGGGTATCGCAGCTTGGCTGCGATCGCCGCCGGCAAGCCGTAGCCCATCGCTCCGCACGACGGCGCGAGCTGGGTGCGATAGTGCTTGTAGCGGTAGAAGCGGTGGAGCCAGGCCGTGTAGTTGCCGGCGCCATTCGTCAGGATCGCGTCCTCCGGCACCATCCGCTCGAGCGTCCGGACCACTTCCGCCATTTGCACCGGACCCGGCACCGGCAGCGGCTCGATGAAGGCCTGATAGTCGGCATGAGCGGCCTTGCGCCAGTCGGCATGGCGGCCTTTGCTCGTCGGCTTCATCTCCCGCAGCGCCGCCGCGAACAGGGCGGGTGCCGCGTTGATCGCGAGCTCGGCGCGGTAGACGCGGCCGAGCTCGTCGCCCGACGGGTGCACGTGCACCAGCGCCTGGCTCGGGAACGGCGGCGCGATCAGCTCGTAGCCTTGTGTCGTCATTTCGCCGAGGCGTGCGCCAATGACGATCAGCAGGTCCGATGTCCGCACCCGCTCGGAGAGTTTCTGGTCGATGCCGATGCCGACATGACCGGCGTAGCAGGGATGACGATTGTCGAAATAGTCCTGGAACCGGAACGCACAGGCAACGGGCAGGTCGAGGGCCGTAGCCGCGCCTTCGAGATCGGCCTTGGCCGCCGCGCTCCAGCCCGGACCGCCCAAAATCGCGAGCGGCCGCTCGGCCTTGGCGAGGCGCTGGGCGAGATCCGACATGTCGGCCGACGAGGGAGCAGCGTGCGCCGGCCGCGCAGCCTTGCCGGGCGCAATGTCGATCCGGCTGGCGAGCACGTCCTCGGGCAGCCCGACGATGACGGGTCCCGGCCTCCCCGAGACGGCACGATGAAAGGCGCGACTCACATACTCGGGCAGGCGGCGAGCGTCTGTCACGATCTCGGAGCCCTTGCCCAACGCGCGGAATACGGCGTTCAGGTCGAACTCCTGGAAGGCCTCGCGGTCGATCATCTCGCGATCGGGCAGCCCGACGAACATCACCATCGGGGTCGAATCCTGCTGCGCGATGTGAACGCCGATGGAAGCGTTGGTGGCGCCTGGCCCACGGGTGACGAAGCAGACGCCGGGCTTGCCGGTCAGCTTGCCATCGGCATCCGCCATCATGGCGGCGCCGCCCTCCTGGCGGCAGACGATGGTGCGGATGCGGTTGGAATCGTGCAGCCCGTCGAGCGCGGCGAGATAGCTCTCACCCGGCACGCAAAACACCGTGTCGACGCCCTGCGCCTCCAACTCCCCGACCAGGATCTCGCCGCCATGCCGCATCTGCATGCCCCTCTGACACTTCGCCTGCCGAGCCGGAGCCTTAGCATGGCAGCGCGGTGCTGCGCATCCCGTTCACCAAGCAAGCACGAAAGAGTCGTAGAATGCCGGCGTAGTGCCCCTGGAAATCCGCGGGCTCCGCCCCATGTTCCCAGCGGGCAGTGTCGGCAACCGGCGGCATCTGAATGGCCGTTCATTTCGAATGAAGATGTGAGGGAGGACCCGATGGCGGGACGCAATTGGCCGAGCCACCTCGCGCGCAGACCATGGCCGGGCGCCGTGCTGCTCCTCCTCGCCGCACTGGCAGGGACGCCGGCCCATGCCGAGCGCCGCGTCGCCCTCGTCATCGGCAATTCCGCCTACACGTTCGGCGCGCTCGCCAATCCCAAGAACGACGCCGAGCTGATGGCCAAGACGCTCACCGCGGTCGGTTTCGAGGTGACGAGGCTGATCGACGCCGACCAGAAATCGATGAAGCGCGCGATGATCGAGTTCGGCCGCACCCTGCGCGGCTCCGACAGCGTCGGGCTCTTCTACTATGCCGGCCATGGTGTGCAGGTCGACGGCGAGAACTATCTCATTCCGATCGGCGCCGAGATCAAGGACGAGCGTGAGGTCGCGGTCGAGGCGGTCGCGGTCGGCGAGCTCTTGAAAACCATGGAGCGTGCCGCCGCTCGCATCAACATCGCCATCCTGGACGCCTGTCGCAACAACCCGTTTGCCTCCGCCAGCCGCTCGGGCAGCCGCGGCCTCGCCCGTGTCGATGCCGCCGCCGGCACCATCGTCGCCTATGCGACGGCGCCCGGCGACGTCGCCGCCGACGGCAGCGGCGGCAACAGCCCCTACGCGGCTGCGCTCGCAAGCGCGATCGGTGAGGGCGGCGTACCGATCGAGGATGTGTTCAAGCGCACGCGGCGCAGCGTGCTCGCCTCGACCGGCAACAAACAGACACCCTGGGAGAGCTCGTCCCTGACCGGTGACTTCTACTTCAAGGCAGCGCCTGCCAGCGGCGCGACTGTCGGCGCGCTGCCAGCTGCAGGGTCGGATGCTCGCCTCGCTGAGTTGAACGCCTATCTGAAGGTCAAGGCGAGCTCGGATGTGGCCGAGCTCGAGCGCTTTCTCGCCGGCTTCCCGGGCGGACTGTTCGCAGAGGAAGTGACGGCCCGGATCGCCAGCCTCGAGGCGGGCGGAACGGACACCGCGGCGGCCTCCGACATCGCAGCACTCGCCGACGACGCCAGCCCCACGGGCCTGTTGCGCCGGGGCGAGCGCCTCGAAGCAGATGGCGATCCGGTCGCCGCAGCGGCTGCCTACCGGCAGGCCGCCGACCAGGGCATCGCGGCGGCGCTGGCAGCACTCGGATCACTCAACGAGCGCGGAGAGGGCATCGAGAAAAACCTCGCCGAGGCCATTCGGCTCTACCAGGCGGCGGCCGACAAGGGCGACGCGCAAGGTCTCGCCGGTCTCGGCTTCCTGACCGAGACTGGTGGCGGCATCGCCAAGGACGAGCAAGCCGCCGCCAGGCTCTACCGGCGTGCGGCGACGCTGGGCTCGGCGCGGGCGCTTGCCCGGCTCGGCCAGATGCACCGCGAAGGCCGTGGCGTGCCCAAGGACGAGGTCGAAGCCTTCAAGCTGATCGTGCGGGCCGCAGAGCTCGGCGAGCCGACCGCCATGTTCACTGCCGGCACGATGTACGAGGCAGGTCGCGGCATCGAGCGCGACCGCGCCGAGGCCATCGTCTGGTATCGCCGCGCGGCCGAGCGGGGGCATGCACCGGCCTTGACCGCGCTCGCAGCGCTCGTCGAGTTCGGCACCGGCGCCACCAAGGACCTGGACGAGGCGGTGCGGCTCTACCGCAAGGCCGCCGACGCCGGCGATCCGCAAGGCATGGTCAGCCTCGGTTTCCTGATGGAGCAAGGAAAGGGCGTGCCGCAGGATCTGGCGGGAGCGGCCGCGCTCTATCGCAAGGCGGCCGATGCCGGCGAGCCGCGCGCGAGGTTCAACCTCGCCAGCATGCTGCGCGACGGGCGCGGTGTCGCCAAGGACACAACCGAAGCCGCACGGCTCTACGGGGAGGCCGCCGAGCAGGGCTTTGCCGCGGCCATGCTGGAGCTGGCGGCACTCTACGATGCGGGCGATGGGGTCGGCGCCGATCCCGACACCGCCGCCGAGCTGCTGCTGAGCGCCTACCGCGCCGGCCACAAGGGCGCTCGCGCGGCACTGACGACGGATTCGGCGAAGTGGCGCAAGGCGACACGCGAGGCGGTGGAGCGGCGCCTGAAGCTCGCCGGCGCCTTGAAAGGCAAGGCCGACGGCAACTTCGATGGTGCGACTGAGGCGGCGCTGCGCTCTTTCACCAAGAGCCCGTGAGCGGCCCAGACATTGGAAACTGACATTGGAAGGCGCGGCCGAGTGGTCCCGGTCGCGCCTTCGATCTCGAGCGGGGGAGGCGATCAGCTGCCCTTGTACTTCTCGTGGCAGCTCTTGCAGTTGCCGAACATCTTGCCGGCGGCCTCCTTGAAGGCCGCTTCGCCGGTTGCTGCAGCCGTCGCAGTCGCCGTCGCATCGGCGGCAAGCGACTTGGCCTTCGCCTCGAAGTCGGCCCAGTCGGTCCAGATCTCGGCCTTGGCTTTGGTATCGCCTGCCTTGGAGGTGTCGGGGAACAGGGTCACGAACTCAGTTACCGACGTGGCGATCGCATTTGCGGCCTCGGCCGCCTTGGTCGCATCGAAGCCGCTCTCCATCATGCCTCCGATCAGCTTGGCGTTGGCGCCATTGCTCTTCATCAGCGCCTGGCGCTTGGCGATCGGATCATCGGCACTGTTGGCGACCGTGATCCCTGCCCCGATCAGGCCAGCGATGGCCAGTGCCCCGAGGACTGCGGTCGAGCTGCGCTTCAGCATACGAATGCTCCCATATTGTGCGGCAGCAGGCTTTCCTGCTTTTCCGGGTACGATACATGCGTGTGCAATCATATCCGCAATGCGGCAGATTGGCTATCACGAAACGGTGACGGTGGTGGGGCGGTCGAGCAGTCGGGTCTGGCTGGCCCTTGCGGGCCAGACAGACCTGAGACGGCGCCGCCAGCGGCCGAACTGGCGCTCAGAACAGCCTGATCACCACGCCATGGCGATGCCAATGACACCGGCTCGAGCAGGCCCAACGCCAGCCGCAGCGCGTATGGCCATGGTGGCGCCAGCAGCGCCACTTGTAGCCGCAGCGCTTGTGCTGATGGCAGTAGCCGCTGCGGCGGTGACGGGCTTCCTCGATCAGGCTCTGTTGTGGCTGAGCCAGGTCGAAGGTGGAGGCGGCCGGGGCGCTTGCCGGGGCTGCCGAAGCGGTCTCGACCGGCATCCCCAGAACCAGGAAGCCGAGAACGGCCGCAAGCATCACGAGTAGTCTCATACGAGGTCTCCATTCATCCACGAGCGCGGGGACATCACGCAATATGCGAGCCCTCGGCCTACAACTCCTCCCCCGCTCGCTTGGTTCCAGCCGGCCCGGGTGCGGCTGGTCGTGTCGGCGGCCAGCCGTGGTGATCGCGCCACTTTCTCGCCTCGTTGATGAACGGGAGATGAAGGCCTCGCGCTACAAGGTATCGGCGCCTCCAGAGGCAGCCCAAAACGCCGGCGCGCGCCGCAGCGGAGGGGATCCGCAGGGCGCGCGCGCAGCAGTCGAGGCGAGAGGTCTCAGTACTCGCAGACCTTGACCTTGGTCCAGTACCACACATCCTCGTACTCGTCGTAGACCTTGACCTTCTTCCAGAAGCAATCATAGTCGTGATGCTTCTTGAAGTGGAACTTGAAATGGCCCCACTTCTTGTGCTTCCAGCCGGCTTCGGCGGGGGCGGCGCCGATTGCCAGGGTGGCCAGCATGGCGGCAGCGGCGGCGGCGAGGGTGAGCTTCTTCATCATGGTCATTCTCCCGTGATCATCCCGAGGT
>JANPDA010000323.1:0-4275 GCA_031431235.1 Hyphomicrobiaceae bacterium | reverse complement strand
ACCAGGGCCTCGAGCTCGCCGGCCCGGCCAATGGCGCGGCTGATCGCGTCGTTCATCGCCGCGACTTGCCGGCGCACCGACTGGCCGAGCGAGGCGATCGCCTGCTCGGCGAGCCGGTCGGGCTCGGCGAGGCGGACGGCGACCTCGGTCATGGCGGTGGAGACGAGGCGCAGCGACTCGGCCCGCCAGGCGAGATAGGCGATGAACCAGAACAGGGCGACCGGCACTGTGATGGTGGCGACCGTCGCCAGCACCGCGGGCTTCGCCAGCATCTGACCCACGCTGGTGGAGGCTGCGATCTCGGGCGCCAGTAGGGCCCAGCCGAGCAGCATCGATACCAGCGCCCAGCCGGCGGACGCCGCGGCGGCGACGACGAAGGGCTTGTTGGAGGGGGTCTGATTGAGTGCGTAGATCAGCCCGCCGATCGAGGGGCTGTCGTCGTTGGCCGCGAGCCGCGAGCGCGCAGGCCCGGCCGCCCGGCGGCGTCCGACCCGGCGGACCGCATCGCTGTCGGCCTCCCCGACCGCTGGCGATTGCATAGGCACATCGCTGCCCTGGCGGAGCTCGCCGCCATTGCCTCGCTGCGCTCGCGTCGCGCCCAGCTGGGTGTCCTGCGCCATCGTCCGTCCCGTCTCGGCGAACCGGCCAGAGCCGGTCAGCTCACCCCCTCGCCCGACCTCTGTAGACAGAGTCGGGCGTCCGGCACAGGAGCCGTGCGCACACGTCGGTGCAGCAGCGTGGATAAGTTTCGCATCCGCGCGAGGCGATTGCGATCTCACGTCCTCCCCGGCTCCCCGGTCAGAACCGCAACGCTACCCACAGGTTTGGGGCAGAATCGTGTTGCCGGCGCCTGAAATCGAGCAACCGGCCGTTAACCCGGTCTTTACGCGGAAGCATCGAGGATCCCAACCGGTTCCAGCCGGCGGAGAAGGCCATGAACAACGATAGCAGCGCGGCCAGCCCGATCGATTGGGCCCACCTCGCCCGCCAGACCGGCGGCGACCAGGCCTTCGCCGAGGAGATCCTCGGCTTGTTCGCGGCGCATGCCCAGAAGCTCGCCGTGGCGCTCGGGACCGCGGCCGAGCCCAGGTCCTGGCGCGATGCCGCCCACAGCTTGAAGGGCTCGGCGCGCGGTATCGGTGCCTTCGACCTGGGCCTCGCGGCCGAGGCGGCCGAGGCGCTCGACCCCGCCAGCCCCGGTGCGAGCGCGGTGCTTTTCCGCCTCGAGCAGCTGTTGGGTGACGTGCTCACGACCATTGCCGCAACCCCGCCCTCCGCCCGGATCGCGCTGCAGACGTGAGCCGGCGCGGCGCTATTGACGCCAGCCGGCGAGGACCCTACAAGCCCACCACCATCGGCGGCTGAAGCAAGCTCGACGCGGCCCTTCCATCGCCCGCATGCCCAGGTAGCTCAGTTGGTAGAGCACGTGACTGAAAATCACGGTGTCGCTGGTTCGATTCCAGCCCTGGGCACCATTGTTTTCAAGACCTTAGCCGATCTCTGCGATTCGCAGGTGCTCCCTTGCGCGAGTTTTGCGGGACCCCAGCTGAAGCCCCCCTTTGAGGACGACCAGCTGAGGCTGGCCGCTTTCATCATCGCACACCCGGTTTGCCGCCTCGACGAGGCGCGACCGCCCGGCGGCCGAGTAGTGCGTGGTGTGCGGCCCGACCGGTGCCCGAGCAGATCCGGCGGTCCTCGAAGCTGACGCCTGCCGCACGCAGCCGCCGGCCGAATGTGTGCTTCAGGTCGTGGACCCGCACCTGCGACAGGTCTTCCTTGATGCGCGCCCTGATCCAGCCCGAGGTGAGCATGCGTCCAAAGCTCCCTGAGTGGTCGGACCTCCGGATGGGACGTGACATCTCGTGGAACGCTTCATCGCCGAGATCGAGCCGGGCAGAGTTGAGCCGGGGCCAGCCAATCCCGCGACCGACGACCCAGGCGGTAGAGGCGACGGGGTCGAAGCGTCCGGAGCGATGGACGCCGTGCGAGTGATCGACAGTCTGGATGACGTGATGTCGGATCGCGGCCCAATCGCTTCTCAGCCGCTCGACGATAGGCAGATCGATCGGAATGCCGGCAGCCTCGACACTGGCGACGGCACACGTGTACCGCCCGCGCAGCATGGCACGGCCGATATCCAAGCCGGCTCGCATGGCATCGAGCGGGTCGGACACGAGGTTCTGATAGCTGATACGCGTGAGGGGGCCTGTTCAGCTCCCTGAGATCAGTCGGCGGCGCAGCGCCGTCGAGATGCCATCGAACACGTAGACGACAGCGAGGATCAACAGCACCATGTAGGCGACATTCTCCCAATCCTGGTTGGTGCGCATGGCTTCCAGCAGCTTCAGGCCGATGCCGCCCGCGCCCATGGCGCCAATGATGGTCGCCGAGCGTGTATTGCTTTCCCAGTAGTATAGCGCCTGGCTCGCGAGCACCGGCAGCACCTGGGGCACGACGCCGTAGCGCTGGACCTGCAGCGGCGAGGCGCCGACCGAGCGCACACCCTCGCGCTGCTTGTTGTCGACGTTCTCGAGCGCTTCCGTTGCGAGCTTGCCGAGCGAGCCCGTATCCGTGAAGAATATTGCGGCAATTCCTGCAAGCGGCCCCTGGCCGAAGCCGCGGGTGAAGAACAGCGCCCAGATCAGCATATCCATGGAGCGCAGGAAGTCGAAGAAGCGCTTGAAGATCTGATTGACGATGACCGAGTTGGTGATGTTGCGAGCGGCCAGGAACGCCAGCGGCACGCCGACCAGGAACGCGAACAGCGTGCCCACGAAGGCCATGACGATCGTCTGCAGCAGCTTGGCGAAAACGTCACCATGCTGCCACTCGGCATTATTCAGGAAATCCGAGAGCGCGAGCGAAGCATTCGACTGCTCAGGTCGGATCCGATCGCTGCTCGTGACCGAGCTCACGAGCTCGCTGACGGACATCTTCCAGAACCGGCTGTCGGGATCGAACCAGAAATTCGCCCAGCCGAAGTAGCGGCGTCGCGCCAGCGCCCGGTTCTCGTAGAGGTCGGCATAGCCCTCGAAGCCGAAGAGCGCGCGATAGCTGCCGTCGTTGTACTCGATGAAAGGCGGCAGCGGCCCGGTCGGCTCGACCAGTCTCTCCGGCGTGCGAGCAATCCGGTGCTCCTGGCCGCCGACATGCACGACGTACTCGGTCGCACTCATCCGCAGCCACTTCGCCGGCGAGCCGAACTCCACCGTCACCACACGCGTCCCCTTCCCGACGATCCAGTCAGGATTGGGATTGGGTCCGATCGGGTCGAAGCGGGCAAACGTCACGTCCACGTTGTCGCCCTTGAACTTCAGTTGCGGGCGGATCTCGTAGGAGATCCAGTCGGCCATGTAGGACGCGCCGCGCTCCCATTTGCCGCCCTGGAAGAGCGAGCCGAGATCGAAAAACCAGAACGCATAGAGCAGGTAGGCAAGCGTCCCGCCCGCAATCAGCCATGGCTTCGCGCGCTTCAGTGGCGAGGCGTGGAACACGTTGCTGTAGGCGCCTTCGAGGCGCTGCATCTGGACGTCGGTGGGGGCGAGGGACGCCATGATTGAGCCTCAGGCTGCGGTGAGGAAGGCTTGATTGCCCACGAGCCGGCGCCGCAGATGGGCCGACAGCTGGTCGATCGCGACGACGGTCAGGAACAGCAGCAGAATGATCGCCAGCGCCTTGGCGCCGTAGCTGTTCGAGATCGACAGCTTCAGCTGCTCGCCGATGCCACCGCCGCCGACGGCACCGATGATGGTCGAGGCCCGAACGTTGATCTCCAGGCGCAGCAGCCCGTAGGAGAGGAAATTCGGCAGCACCTGCGGCACCAGCCCATAACGGAGCTGCTGCAGCCAGCCGGCGCCGACGGCCTTCATGCCCTCGACCGGCTTCATGTCGGCATTCTCGACCACTTCGAAGAACAGTTTCCCCAGTGCGCCGATCGTGTGGACCATCACAGCGATGATCGCGGGGATCGGCCCCAATCCCATGATCGTCGCAATGACGCCGGCGATCACGATCTCGGGGAAGGCACGGCAGATCTCCAGCACGCGCCGCACGACGAAACGCGTCGTCCGATTGCTCGCGACATTGCTGGCCGCGAGAAAGCACAACACGAAGCCGAGGATGAAGGCGGCGAGCGTTGCCAGCACCGCAATGTTCACCGTTTCCCAGATTTTGAAGAAGTATTCCGGTACGTAGAATGCCTCGGTGACGTAGTGCCGGCCATCCGGGTAATTCGTCGCCATGCTGCCGTCGTCATTGGGCGTCGGCAGGTCGAGC
>JANPDA010000322.1:0-11013 GCA_031431235.1 Hyphomicrobiaceae bacterium | reverse complement strand
GCGAGGTGGTCGGCGCCGATGTCGAGGTGGGCGTTGTCGCTGCCGCAACCGCCGAGGCGGCCCGGCGCGGGCTTGCCGGCCGCGTACGCTTCGAGACGATCGCACCGGGTCCGCTGCCGTTCGATGGCGCTAGCTTCGACCTCGTCTTCAGCAAGGATTCGATCGTCCATATCGAGGACAAGCACGCGCTCGCCGCCGAGATCGTCCGTATCTTGACGCCGGGCGGCACGTTTGCCGCGAGCGATTGGATGGCAGGCTCCGACGGGGAGATGTCGGACGCGATGAGGCGCTACAACGAGCTCGAGGGGTTGGGCTTCGGCCTCGCCTCGCCCGATCGCTATTTTGCGGCGTTCCGGGCGGCCGGCTTCGAGCGCATCTCCTACCGCGACCGCACGGCTTGGTACGCCGACCTCACGCGCAAGGAGATCGCGGCGCTCCGGGGTCCGCTGTACTCGAGCCTCGCGGCCAAGGTCGGCCAGGACTTCCTCGACCACGAGATCGAGGTCTGGGAGGCCCTCGCCGAGGTGCTGGCAACGGCCGAGCTGGGGCCGGGCCATTGGCGCGCCGTGAAACCGGGCGCCCAGCGATGACCGCCGCTTATGCAGAAATCCGCGCCGCATTCGCCGGCACCGGAATTGCCGTGCGCGGTGGATTCCACGCCTTGCCGGGCGAGCAGCTTCCTGCCGCTGCAAACGGCTCACCCGGTTGCGCCGTCGTGCTTCTCGGCAATGTCGGCCCCGGCTTGTGGCCGGCATTCGAGGCCGGACGGCGGGACGAGGACGACGCCCTCGACGGTTGGACCAAGCAGACGGTCGATCCGATTGCAGCCAGGCTCGGCGCCCGCGCGCTCCATCCCAGCGACAAGCCCTACCAACCTTTCCAACGCTGGGCGCAGCGGGCCGAGGCGGTGCATCCATCCCCGCTCGGCCTGCTGATCCATCCCGAGCATGGCCTCTGGCACGCCTATCGCGCAGCACTCGTGCTTGGCGGACCCGTGGAGGGGGTGCCCCAGCGCTCGCCCCGGCCCAGCCCTTGCGATGCTTGCGCCGAGAAGCCGTGTCTCTCTGCCTGCCCAGTTGGTGCCTTCGGTGGCACAAGCTATGATGTGGTGGCCTGCGCGGGGCATCTCCGGTCGCACGAGGGGCCCGACTGCATGACACTCGGCTGCCGCGCCCGCGACGCCTGCCCCGTCGCCCGCGACCGCCGCTATGAGAGTGCCCAGATCCACTTCCACATGCAGGCGTTCCTGCGGTCGCGAAACAAGGCCGGACCTGGATGATGCCGCTCGACATCGCGGTCTGCGGCTGCGGGCCGGGCGGACTGGCAGCAGCACTGTTCCTGCACCACGCCGGACACCGCGTCCGGTTGATCGAGCGGTTCGAGACGCCCAAGCCCGTCGGATCGGGCCTCCTGCTGCAACCGACGGGCCTCGCGGTGCTGGCGTGCCTCGGACTGGGGCCGGGCATCATTGCGCGTGGCCAGCGCATCGCGCGGCTGCTCGGCCGGTCGGAGCCCTCGAAGCGGATCGCTCTCGACGTGCGCTACGAGGCGCTCGGCAACGGTATTTTTGGCCTCGCGGTGCATCGCTCCGCACTCTTTCATGTGCTCCATGACGCCGTGGCGGGCGCAGGTATCGTGATCGAGACGGGTCAGACCATTGCTGCTCTCGAGCGGCTCACCGGGGAGCGGCTCTCGGTCGTCACCACAGGCGGTCGCTCGATCGGACCTTTCGACCTCGTCGTCGATGCGCTCGGCAGCCGCTCGCCGCTGGTCGCGGGCGCGTTCGGCGAGGGCCTGCATCAGCCGCTGCCCTATGGTGCGCTGTGGGCGACCCTGCCCTGGCCCGGCAACTCTGTCTTCAATGCCGAAGCTCTCGAGCAGCGCTACCAGCGCGCGAGCGTCATGGTGGGCGTGCTGCCGGTCGGTTGCCCGGCGCCCGGCCAAGCGCCACAGACCTGCTTCTTCTGGAGCCTGAAATCCGCGGACTATGCGGCCTGGCGCGATCGGGGCCTCGAGCGCTGGAAGGACGAGGTCGCAGCCGTCTGGCCGGCGACGCGGGTGCTGCTCGACGCCGTGCACGATCCCGATCAGCTCGCGCTTGCCCGCTACGGACATCATACGCTCAGGCGGCCTTTCGCTGGCCGACTTGCGGTTATCGGCGATGCCGCGCATGCGACGAGCCCGCAACTCGGGCAGGGCGCCAATATGGCCCTCCTCGACGCGCTGGCGCTGACAACGGCGCTCGAGCGCGCCATGACAATCGACGCGGCGCTGGCCACTTATGCCCGGCTGCGGCGCCGGCATGTGCGGCGCTACCAGCGCATGAGCGCCCTCTTCACGCCGTTCTACCAATCCGACAGCCGGTTGCTTCCTGCCCTGCGCGACGGCCTGTTCACCATCGCCAGTGCCATGCCGGGTACGCCGCGGCTGCTGGCTTCTCTCGTCGCCGGCAATTGGGGCCGTCCGCTCGCGGAGCTCGATGCCACGCCGGCGACGGCTCGGATCGATCTCCGGGCGTAGGGACCTGCCGTGCCGCCACCTTCGCCCTGCATGGGTCTGGTGCGGCCGTGGCTCTTCCTGTCGGTGCCGCTTGCGTGCACAGTGCATGACACTCGCTTCACCCGAGGGTCATTGCCGTGACCGCCACGCTCGTCCGCCGTACCGCCATCGCCTTCACACAGGCGCTCGAATGCACCGCCGACAAGACCCTTACTCCCTTCGTCGAGGCCCTGCGTCAACTCGATCCGAGCGCGGCGTGTCCGATGCCGCCGCAGAAGCGCAGGCATCCGGTAACCTCGCATTTGCCGCGCGCGCTCGCCCAGGCACGTGGCGACCAGCGTCTGATTGACGCCATCGCCGCGACGATCCCTCATCTCGCCTGGGCGTCGAGCTACGACCCGGATGGCCGCCTCGGGTTCCTCGCAACCGGGATGGCCTGGGCCGAGATCGTCGGATCAGGCGGGATCGTCAAGACCCCCCATGTCCGGCTCGGCTGCTTCCTGCTGTCGCCGGGCCTCGGCTACCCACTGCATGGCCACATGGCAGAGGAGATCTATTTCGTCCTCTCCGGCCGCTTGGAGATCGAGCACGGGCTCGATGGCCGGCGCGTGCCGCTGGAGCCCGGGCAATACTTCCACACTCCGCCGGGCGACGCCCATGCACTGCATATCGGCGACGCCCCGGTGCTGATCGTGTACCAATGGGTCGGCGATCTCCAGTCGCGCGCGTGGTTCTGGGAGCGTGACGGGGTGGGCGCGTGGGAGAAATTCACGGTCGAGCCTGCACGCCAGTGAAGGTGCAACTGGATCAGTCCGCGAGGAGCGACGCGTGAGTGCAGGCTTGCAGACCATCCCCTTGAAACGGCGTGCTCGCGGAACGCTGTTCGGCTTCGGTGGCATTCTGGGCTGGTCGGTCTATGGGGTGCTGGTCGCCTCGGTGACCCGGATGCCGCCCTTCCTGCTGCTGTGCCTCATGTTTCTGGCGGCAACCGTGGTGCTCGTCGGGCGGGGCCTCGTTGCAGGCAACCGGCTGTCCGATCTCATCCGGGTGCCCAGGTCGACGCTCGGGCTCGGGGTGCTCGGCATGTTCGGCAGCAACGCGTTCTTCGTGCTGGCGCTGGCTGCCGGCGCTGAAGCCATTCCGGTTGTCGTGATCTCGCTGTCCTGGCCGGTGCTGATGGTCTTGATCGTCACGGTTGTGGGATCCGCGCGGCCGAACAAGTGGGATCTGCTGGCGCTCGGGCTCGGCTTCACCGGCATGGCCGCGGTCGCCATGGACGGCGGGCGATTCGCCTTTCATCCGGGGCTGCTGCTCGCCTTGCTCGGGGGCCTCTCCTGGGCCGTCTACTCGGGATTGCGGCCGCTGGTGCCGGTTGGCCCGCCGGACTCGGTGGCGGCTTTCGTGCTGGCGAGCGGCCTGCTCGCCGGGCTGTTGCACCTGGGGTTCGGCGAGCCACTGGTCGCGCCGCCTGGGGAGATCCTGGCTGCGGCGATGGCCGGCGCGATCCCGGTCGGCATCGCCAATCTGTTCTGGGACATCGGCGTGCGCGAGGGCGATCCGGTGCTGCTGGCGGGGCTGGCATTCGTCGAGCCGGCAATCTCCGCTTCCCTGGTCGTCCTCTTCCTCGGCAAGGCGATCGACGGCGGCGACGTGATCGGGCTGGTGCTGGTCGCCGCCGGAATCGGCGCGAGCATTCTGGGCGAGCGGGTGCGTCGGGGAGCCGTCAGTGCCGTTGCATGATCCTTCTTGACCGCGGCGGAGGGGCGTCCTAGCGGTTTGCCATGAGCCTCGCGCCGGACTTTCGATCGGCGCCTCAACTCGCCATCCATCATCAACCGAGCACCCTTGGGAGACTGCCCGATGCGCGTCTACTACGATCGCGACGCCGACTTGAACCTGATCAAGAGCAAGAAGGTCGCCATCATCGGCTATGGCAGCCAGGGCCATGCGCACGCCTTGAACCTGCGCGACAGCGGCTGCAAGGACGTGGTCGTTGCGCTGCGCAAGGGCTCCGGCTCCGCCAAGAAGGCTGAGAAGGAGAAGCTGAAGGTGATGGAGGTGAAGAAGGCGGCCGAATGGGCGGACGTCATGATGATGCTGACGCCCGACGAGCTGCAGGGCGACATCTACAAGCAGGATCTGGTCGACCACATGAAGGACGGCGCCGCGCTGCTGTTCGCCCACGGCCTCAACATCCACTTCAATCTGATCGAGCCGAGGAAGGATCTCGACATTCTGATGGTCGCGCCCAAAGGTCCCGGCCACACCGTGCGCTCGGAGTACCAGAGGGGTGGTGGCGTGCCCTGCCTGATGGCGATCCACCAGAACCCGTCGGGCAATGGCCACGACATCTGCCTCTCCTATGCGTCCGCGATCGGCGGCGGACGCTCGGGCATCATCGAGACCAATTTCCGCGAGGAGTGCGAAACCGATCTGTTCGGCGAGCAGGTCGTGCTGTGCGGCGGCCTCGTGCATCTGATCCGCGCGGGCTACGAGACCCTGGTCGAGGCCGGCTATTCCCCCGAGATGGCCTATTTCGAGTGCCTGCACGAGGTGAAGCTGATCGTCGATCTGATCTACGAGGGCGGCATCGCCAACATGAACTACTCGATCTCCAACACGGCGGAGTACGGCGAGTACGTGACGGGTCCGCGGATCGTGACCGACGAGACCAAGGCCGAGATGAGGCGCGTGCTGGCCGACATCCAGTCCGGCCGCTTCGCGCGCGACTGGATGCTCGAGAACAAGGTCGGGCAAACGAGCTTCAAGGCCATGCGCGGCGCTGCCGCCAAGCACGAGATCGAGGACGTCGGCGTGAAACTGCGCGCCATGATGCCCTGGATCGGCAAGAACAAGCTCGTCGACAAGGAGCGGAATTGAGCGCGGGCCAATTGGGTGGCGGACATGGCAATCGCAGCCAAGGACGCCTACAATGCTTTCAACCGGCTCGCGGATCCGGCATAGCCGTGGGCCGGCGCCAGGAGACTAAGGATGGACGCCAAGCAGGCAGTTGCGATCGCCAAGCAGCACTTCCAGGAGGTTTTTGCGGAAGACTCGTCCTCCCCGCCAACTCTGGAGGAGATCTGGTTCAACCATGGGGACAAATCCTGGAATGTTACTTTGAGGATGCACCGGCGAACGGCCGGTGCGCTGCATGATGTACTTGGAGTAAATCCATATGGAGATCTAAAAGTCGTCAGAATTTCAGACAAGGACGGAACGCCAGTTTCTATCCTGAATCGGGAAACAACGCCGGCGTGGGTATGAGAGTGATAGCAGTCGATACGAATCTGATCATCCTACTTGTTGTTGGTTCATGCTCGCGATCATTGATTGCAGTTCACAAGCGACTTACCGCATATTCGAATGCAGATTTCGATCTTTTGCTTGGGCTGATTTCTACATACGACAAGATTGTCGTAACGCCAAATGCGTTGACGGAAGTATCCAATCTGTTGGGGTACGGAGTCGTCGAGCCCTATCGAACCTCACTTTACAACCGATTGAAGGTCATCGCGGAGCAGGCGGACGAACGCTATGAGCCGAGCCGCTCGGTGGTCGCAGAGCCGGAGTACGCTCGACTCGGTGTCGCCGACTGTGCGTGGCTGCGCTGTCTCGACCTAAAAGTTGAATTGTTGACCGACGACGTTCATTTGTACCTCGCTGCGTTGGGTCGAGGCCTCGTCGCATACAACTTCAATCATTATCGCGAGCAGCGCGGCACGGTCTGAATTCGACCTGAAGGTACGCGGAGCGGATGGTGTCGGGCACCCGCACCCGCCGTCCGCAACTTCGTCGATGGTGCTTGACACCGCACAGTCACAGACGAAGCGCGATGCGGCCGGCCGGTATGCGGCAGAGTTGGCCATGGTCCGGCGGCTCTATGTCTTGGACTACAGCCGGGAGCAGGTGGTCGGGCTCTACATGGTTCTCGACTGGCTGCTCAGGGTGAGTTTGGGTGCTGCGGGCGAGCCTCTGGCAGCCGCTATGACGAACGTGAGTGGCGGTGCACAAGCCGCGAGCCCGCATCAGGCCTTGTTCTTGCGCTCCCGCACCTCGGCGAAGACCTGCCAGTCGTCGGCAGCGGCTAGACCGAGGCGGGCGCGGATCGCGGGGCTCGATGCACGCAGGAACGGATTGGCGGCGAGCTCGGCGCCGATCGTGGTCGGCAGCGTCGGCTTGCCTGCCGCCCGCAATGCCTCGACCTCCTTGGCCCGCTTCTGCAGCGCTGCATTCTCCGGCTCGATCTGCAGCGAGAAGCGGGCATTGGCGAGCGTGTACTCGTGCCCGCAATAGACGGCCGTATCGGGCGGCAGCGCGATCAGCTTCTCGAGCGAGTTCCACATCATCTCGGGGGTACCTTCGAGGATACGTCCGCAGCCGAGCGAGAATAGAGTGTCGCCCACGAAGGCGACCTTGGCGGCAGGGATCCAGTAGGTGATGTGGCCGGCGGTATGGCCGGGCGTATCGAGCACCGTCACGTCGAGGCCGCCGAGGCGGAAGCTGTTGCCCTCGGCGACAAGGCTGTCGATGCCGGGAATCTTTCCCGCCTCCCCGCGTGGGCCGATGATGGTGCAGCCGGTCTCGGCTTTCAGCTGCTCATTGCCACCCACGTGATCGCCGTGGTGATGGGTCGTCAGGATGTGGGTGAGCTTCCAGCCCTTGGCCTTCAGTTGCCTGGCGACCTCGACCGCGTCCGGCGCATCGATCGAGGCGACGGAGCTCGTCGCGGAATCGCGGATCAGCACGCCGAAATTATCGGAGAGGCATGGGAACTGGTGGATCTCGAGCGCGGACATCTGAGGTGTCTCCCAAGGCTGGTTCGGACTTTGGGTCGAGCCTACACGGCCTTGCCGGTGATGCAACCGCGCACTCTCGCGTCTTGCGTCACTTCGCGCTAGCCTCCTGCAACATTCGTTTCGACCGGAGACAGAGATGCCGACACTGCTCGTCAAGAACGCCCTCGTGGTCGCCACCATGGACGACCGCGGCCGCGAGATTGCTGGCGGCGGGCTGCTGGCGCGCGACGGCGTGATCGAGGCGGTCGGGCCGTCCGCCGACCTGACCCAGCAGGCCGATATCGTGCTCGATCTGGCGGGACATGTCGTGATCCCCGGCCTCGTCAACACCCATCATCATCTGTTCCAGTCGCTGACCCGCGTGGTGCCGGCTGGCCAGGATGCCCGCCTGTTCGGCTGGCTGACCGCCTGCTATCCGATCTGGCAGCGGCTCGGCCCCGAGCACATCCGCGTGTCGGCGATGACGGGCCTCGCCGAGATGATGCTGTCGGGCTGCACCACCTCGAGCGATCACCTCTATCTGTTTCCCAACGGGGCGCGGCTCGAGGACGAGATCGAGGCGGCGAGCGACCTCGGCATCCGCTTCCACGCCATGCGCGGCTCGATGAGCATGGGCAGGTCGAAGGGCGGGCTGCCGCCCGACAGCCTGGTCGAGGACGAGGATTTCATTCTCCGCGATAGCAGGCGGGTGATCGAGGCGTGGCATGATGCCAAAGCCTTCTCGATGCTGCAGGTGGGACTGGCGCCATGCACGCCGTTCACGGTGAGCGAGGATCTGATGCGCGAGACGGCCGCGCTCGCCCGCTCCTATCGCGTACGGCTGCACACCCATACGGCGGAGAACGGCGAGGATGTCGCCTATTGCCGCGAGCGGTTCGGGCTGCGACCGGCCGAATATGTGGAGCGTCTGGGCTGGACCGGCGCCGACACCTGGCACGCGCACTGCGTCGAGCTCGATGACGCCGAGATCGGCCGGTTCGCGGCCTCGCGCACCGGCGTCGCCCACTGCCCATGCTCCAACATGCGGCTGGCGTCCGGCATCGCGCCGATCCGGCGGATGCTCGACCGTGGCGTCCCGATCGGGCTCGGGGTCGATGGCTCCGCGTCGACCGATTCCGGCCATCTGCTGAACGAGGCGCGCCAAGCCATGCTGCTGCAGCGCGTCGGCGGCGATCCCAAGGGCCTGTCGGGGCGCGAGGCGCTCAGGCTGGCGACGCGCGGGGGCGCCGAGGTGCTGGGACGCGCGGCCGAGATCGGACAGCTGACACCGGGCTATGCCGCCGACTTCGCCGCCTACGACATGGGTACGATCGAGATGGCGGGTGCGGCCCAGTTCGATCCGGTTGCAGCGCTCGTGTTCTGCGGGCCGGTCAAGGCGAGCTGTGTGGGCATCAATGGCCGGATCGTGGTCGAGCGCGGCCACCTCGCGACCATCGATCTCCCCAGGCACATCGAGCACCACAATCGGCTCGCACGGGACCTGGCGAACGGGTGAGGTCGGGTGAGTTGGGGTCAGCCCCCTTTGGCAGGGCGTCATCGATCCCACAAGCGCGTCGGCAAAGGGGTCTGACCCCGCCGCCGCGTCGCAGGCCGGGCTCAGTTCCCCGCCGCCGTCAGCCGCTTCTTGGCAATCGTGCGGTCGAGCCAATCGGGGTCCATCTCGGGGACCGAGGAGAGCAGGAGGTCGGTGTAGGCGTGGTGGGGTGGCTGGAACATCTCGTCCTTGGGGCCGGCTTCCACCACCTTGCCGTGTTGCATCACCACCACCTCGTCCGCGATCGCTTTCACCGTGGCGAGGTCGTGGGTGATGAACATGTAGGAGAGGTTCAGCTCGCGCTGCAGCCGGTCGAGCAGCTTCAGGATGCCCTCGGCAACCAGCTGGTCGAGGGCGCTCGTCACCTCGTCGCAGATGATGAACTCGGGCTCGGCGGCGAGCGCGCGGGCGATGCACACGCGCTGCTTCTGTCCGCCCGACAGCTCGCCCGGCAGGCGGTCGATGTATTGGTCGGGCTCGAGCTCGATCTGCTCCAGCAGCTGGCCGATGCGCTTCGATTTTTCCCGGCCCGTCAGCCCGAGATAGAACTCCAGCGGCCGGCCGATCGTATCGCGCACCGTGTGCTTGGGGTTCAGCGATACGTCGGGCATCTGATAGATCATCTGAACTTGGCGCAGCTGATCTCGGGTGCGGCTCTTGAAGGACGGCGGCAGCACCTGGCCCTTGTAGACGATGCGACCTTGCTTGGGTGGCAGCAGGCCGGTGATGACGCGCGCGCAGGTCGACTTGCCCGACCCGGACTCGCCCACCACCGCCACCGTGCGGGCCTTGTGGACCTGGAACGAGACGTTGAAGAGCACCGGCATCGGGCCGTAAGCGGCCGTGACGTGGTCCATGTGGACGATCGCGGTCTCGCCCGTGCCGGCGAGCGCCTTCTGCCCGCGCTTGAAGCTGCGCACGGCCCACAGCGACTTGGTGTAGGCCTGCGTCGGTGCGCTCAGCATCATGCGCGTATCGGCTTCCTCGACGAGATTGCCGTAGCGCAGCACCATGATGCGGTCGGCCATCTGGGCGACGACCGCGAGATCGTGGGTGATGTAGATCGCCGCCGTGCCGAATTGGCGGACGATGTTCTTGATGGTCGCCAGCACTTCGATCTGGGTGGTGACGTCGAGCGCGGTCGTCGGCTCGTCGAAGATGATGAGGTCGGGCTTGCACGACATCGCCATCGCGGTCATCGCCCGCTGCAATTGCCCGCCCGACACCTGATGGGGGTAGCGCCAGCCGATTTTCTCGGGGTCCGGCATCAGCAGCTTGCGGTAGAGCTCGACGGCCTCTTTCTGCGCGACGTTGCGCGACATCAGCTGGTGCTCGAGCGGAATCTCGCAGAACTGGTCGATCAGCCGGTGGGCGGGGTTGAAGGAGGCCGCCGCGCTCTGCGCCACGTAGGAGATTCGCGCGCCGCGATAGGACTGGCGCTCGGGCTCGGAGAGTTTCAACAGGTCGACGCCGTCGAACAGCACCTCGCCCTGGCTGATCCGGCAACCGCCGCGGGCATAGCCCATGGCGGCGAGCCCGAGCGTCGACTTGCCGGCGCCCGACTCGCCGATCAGCCCGAGCACCTCGCCGCGCTTCAGCGTGAGATTGATGCCTTTGACGATCGGATGCCAGACGTTGTCGCTCTGTCCCTCGATATGGATGTTCTTCATCTCGAGGAGGACGCCGCTGGCAGCCCTTCCCGAGCCATTGCCGTTGCCGCGATCGGTGGTCATGTTTTCCCTGGTCACTCCTTGAGGCCGCTCGTCTTGTGGAGGAACCAGTCGACGATGAAGTTGACGGCAACCGTCAGCAGCGCGATCGCTCCTGCCGCCAGCAGCGGCGTGATGTTGCCATAGGTGATCAACGTCGCATTCTCGGCGACCATCGAGCCCCAATCGGCCGTCGGCGGCTGGATGCCCACACCCAGGAACCCGAGCGCGCTGATGGTCAGGAACACGAAGCAGAAGCGGAGCCCGAACTCGAGGATGACCGGAGGCAGGATGTTCGGCAGGATCTCCCGGAACATGATCCAGCGCAGCGTTTCGCCCCGCAGGCTGGCGGCCTCGACATAGTCCATCACCGAGATGTTCATCGTCAGCGCGCGTGCGAGCCGGAACACACGGGTCGAGTCGAGCACGGCGATGATGAAGATGAGGTTCTGCCAGGACGAGCCGAACACCG
>JANPDA010000321.1:0-5229 GCA_031431235.1 Hyphomicrobiaceae bacterium | reverse complement strand
GTAGGCGATGATGGCGCTCACATCCCCGTCCGCCGGCGGCTTGGCCAGATGGATGTAAAACCAGCCGCCCGCGCGGGAATGGAAACAATGCCAGGCCGGGTGCTTCTGCACCTCCGCCGGGGGGCTGTGGATCATCACCGACCAGCTGTCGGCGCGCCGCTGGGGTTTGAGTAGCAACGGAACAGGATTACTAGGTAAGGGCTGCAATGCCCGCCAGGACGCCGCCGGGAGGTCTGGACGCTTCCGCTGAAGCCCCAAGACCGTCCGTCTATAGAACAAATCAAGAACGGTTCCGCAATGGGCCAACTACGGACGAAATGAAGCTCGGACGATCAGCCGTAGCGTGTTATTCATGTCACGCAGTCCGCGTCCGGGTGAGCATGAGTTTGCTGCGGCGCAGCTGATCGAGTGGCAGTTTCTGAGGCGAACGGCGGCTTTCGGATCTACATCAACGACTCGGCGCAGCCCGCGTCGTACTCCGATCATCAGAAGTTGAGCCAATACACGCGCATTCAGCTTCGAATTCACTGCTGCCGTCACGCCCGCGCCGAGCTCCTATCGGCGGGTTCTGTAGGCACTCCGCGGCCAGGTCGCCGCCCTAATGGGCGAGGCTCGGTGCCACCTCCCCGAGCTCGGGGATCGGGCCATCATAGTAAGGGAGGCGGTCAGTGCGGGGCTCCCATTTGCCCTGCGCTGCGAGCCCTCGCACATGGGCTGCGATCTCCTCCAGCGGCGCGAACCACACCTTGCCCTTCTTGTGCATGTACTCGATCAGCTCGGCGACGGCGTGGCAGCGTGCGAGCCGACCGGAGAGGAACGGGTGCCACACGGCGATCCAGAGCCCGCCATATTCCCAGGCGGCATCGAACTCGGCGCGGAACCCTTCCATCGCCTGCGACGGCGCCTTGATCGGCATGATGTATCCGAAGTCACGCGAGGCCATGTAGTGTGGGAAGTCGTCGAGCCCGTAATGAGTAGGAAGCTCGACCACGCTGCCGTGGCCGTTCGACAGCAGATAGGGCACATCGTCGCCCATCAACGAGGCATCGTAGTCGAAGCCGTCGGCGACGAGATGATCAAGCGTTGCGGCTGAGAACTTGTAGGTCGGGACGCGAATGCCACGCGCGGCCTTGCCGGTCACGCGCTTGATGACCTCGCTCGCACGGCGAAGCCAATAGATCTGCTCCTCCTCCGGCAGGCCATTCGGGTGCTCGTGCAGATAGCCGTGATGACCGATTTCGTGTCCGTCGCGCAGTATAGTCTCGACGGCCCGTGGATAGCGCTCTATGCACCATGCCGGCAGGAAAAACGTCTGGCGCATGCTGAACCGCCGGTACATCTCGACAATCCGCGGCACCGCGACCTCCGGCCCGTAGCGCAGCATTGAGATGGCGGCGACGCGGTTATGCGCGCTCGCATGGTGCGCAAGGTGAAGGATGCTGTCCGCATCCATGTCGAAGGTGAAGCTGACCGCACATCGTGCGCCGTTCGGCCAGGGCGGCGGATTCTTGATCATTGGCTCTCCTCGCATCATACAGATGATAATGTCCCGCCACCGGGGCGGCTGAGATAGTCGTAGGCCGACAAGACGTGGGTGCGGACGACGTCGAGAAACTCGTCGATCTCGACATACTCATCGACTCCACCCATCTCGATCGGTGAGGGACCGAAGACGATTGCCGGCACGTCGCGGTACCGCCAAAGCCGTGCGTCGGTGCCGCCGAGGCTGACAACCGGAATAGGCTCGATGCCTGACACCGCCTTGGCGTTGGCGCGGACGAGCGTCGCCATCTCTGTATCTGGGGCCGACCAGCTCGGCGGGTTGTACAGTATCTGCTCGTAGCTGACCTCGGGATAGCGCGCGACGATTTCGTCGACCTGCCGACGCACCTCCGCATCATCGAAGCCGTTGGGAAGACGGATATCGACCTCGAAGACGCACTCCGCGGCGACCATGTTCACCTTGACGCCACCCCGCATAATGCCGGGGTTGACGGTGAGATGGCGAAGGTTGTGCGCCGCACCGCTCCCCCAGGCCGCATCGACCGTCGGGGCCGCGGCATCAAGCGTGGTCGCCAGATTGCCGAGCTCGGCCGCCGGCAGCTCGGTCAGGCGTTCGAGCTCGCCGATGACTCTCGAGGCAATCACCGTCGCGCTCGCGCTGCGATGCACATAGGCGCCATGGGCACCATGCGTACGCACAGTGAATCGGAGCCAAAGCGGCCCCTTCTCGCCAAAGCGGAATGTCTCTCGACCGGTCGGCTCGCCATTCAGGCAGCAATCCCCGATCACTTCGGGATGATGCTCGACGAGATACCGCGCACCCCAGGGGCCGAATGTCTCCTCATCGGACACCACAGAGAGGGTCAGTCGGCCACAAAGCCGATCCTTCAACTCGTGCAGGTAGAGGAATGCGAAAATCGAGGCGGTCGTACCACTCTTCATGTCGCAGGCGCCGCGCCCGTATATCCGCCCATCAAGGAACTCGGCACCCCATGGATCCTTCGTCCAGCCGGTGCCGTCTCCCGCCGGGAACACGTCGATGTGCCCGTTGAGCGCCAGGTGCCGGCCGGGGCTGCCACAGCCGAACGTTGCGACGATGTTGGGCATCGTCTCCTCCGGAGCGATGATCCTGTAGTCGACACCGCGTGCGTCGAGAAGAGCGCGAACGTGCCGGGCCGCCTCGCGCGTGTCGCCAGGTGGGTTTGGGCTACGGCAACGGATGAAGTCGCGCAGAAACGAGATCAGAAGGTCGCGGTCCCGGTCGACTTGCGCAAGGAGTTGCTGTTTCGCTTCGTCCATTGCCCTACTCCGAGGCGCCAGGGTCGAGATCGGCGCGCCGGACCGATACGTCATAACTCTCCATGAAATCCCGGACGATTCGCTGTGCCGCCTCCCAGTCGTAGTGGCGCCAGACGTGACCGCGCGTGACGAAGCTCGGGCCGGAGTAGAACATTTCGTACTGAAGGTGGCGCGAGCCGAACTCGGAGCCGACCGCGTCCCATGCAAGCTTGAAGAACTTGACGCGCTCATAGGGGGTCGCCGCGGGCGAGCGCTGCGTCAAGCCGATCACCCTGGCGATCTCCGGATTGGCGAAGTCGCGCTCAGATGAAGGACTCATGATCATGCCGCCGCCTGCGAGTTGCCGGATGAGATCGACGATTTCGGGATAGAGCTGCTGGCTGACGACCTGCGCCGTCGACAGCATGACGCGGTTCGGGGCGAAAAAACCGTGGAACTCTTCCCCGGCTGCCTCCATCCCATGCAACATCGCCTCGATACTCGTCGCCTTCGCCGCGATCAGGCCGAGCGTCTCGCGCACCTGCGGGAAATTGACGATGCCGTTGGTCTCGGCAATCTGCCGGGCGATGCCGACGAGGAAGCGCAGCTTCACCGCAAAGCGGACCTGGCACTGATGGTTCTGCAGCACATGCGCACGCGTCTCGTGCCACTGTGCCTGCCCCATGGAGATGTCTTTGCGGAAGAAGACGCGCTCCCACGGGACCTTGACCTCGTCGAAATAGACGACCGCATCGTTCTCATCGAACCGGCTCGAGAGCGGATGATCGAACTGAGACACGGCGCCCGCTTCGTAGGAGCGGCGGGAATAGAGCTTCAGCCCCTTGGCGTTGACCGGCACGCAGGCGAGAAAGGCATACTTCTCCTCGCCCGGCTGCAACTGCTGGAAACCGGAAACCATGATCTCGTTCGACAGCACCGCGCCGGTGCCGAGCATCTTGGCGCCTTTGATGGTAATTCCCGCGCTGTCCTCGTCGCAGATCCCGGCGGTGAGGAACTCATCAGCTTGCTGGCTCGCCGAGCGCGAGCGGTCTGCCTGCGGATTGATGATCACGTAGGAAAGATAGAGGTCGTTGTCACGCGCATAGCGGAAATATTCGGCGAGCGCGTCGGCGCGGCGCTTGTCGTGCGCGCGGAAGACGTGGAGCCCCATCATCATCCCGGCAAGCGAGGATGCGACGTGGTCGGGAGAGCGCCCCATCATGCCGAGCGTACGCTCCGCCCATCCCGTGCTCGCGAGCCGTCGCGCGACCAGATCCTTATAGCTGCGCGGCAAGTGCCAGCAGCGGCTCACAGGCTCGCCGCTCGTCGGCGAGCGGAACGTCTGCCGCTCGATCTGGTCGGGCAGCGCGTTCTCATCATAAAGACCCGCGACCGAGCGCACCGCGTTACGAAATCCTGGATGCTCCGTTATGTCGGAAACGCGCTCGCCGTCGAAATAGACTTCGCGACCATCCCTGAGGCTCGCGATGTGCTGGGCAGCCGTCTTCATCAGCTCGTCCTCTCATGCCACAAATAGGGAGGAGCTCTTGCCGGGCCTACTGCCATCAGCATCGAGATTGGAAGTGTGATCCGCGACACGCTCTGGCCATTCCCTGCCGCTCCTCCCGTGATCGGGCTCGAAGCCGTGCAGGTGTAGCGCGCCACGCAACTATGGCGAAACGGCATGTCATTACCGCCCACCGTGTACCTCAATGCTGAACAAGCTTCGGCGGTCAGTCAACAGCGATTGTTGGTACGCGCTGTTCTCGGGCCACCTGCTGCTCGGGTCGATAGGCGGCCAGATGTTCCAGTAATGTGCAGTGGGCCGCCTCGAAAGGGAGAACGGAAGCGGTCTTGGTGGTCAAGCGCCCGCGCACGCCGCAGTTGCTCCAGATTGCTGCAGCGCACACCAGAGCGTGGATGTTGAAAGCATTCGCTGCAACATGGGTGTTGCGCACTCGCACGATGTCGGCAGTGGGTCATGACCGACCGTCCCGGGCACCTTCGGTGCATGCCTCTTGATACCCCAGCTCCAGACATGCTCACGATAGAGGGTGCAGGCAGCGGCGGCAACAGGCATGCTCCGGCTTGCCGCAGCAAGGAAACCGAACGTTTTTCTGGTGCTACCCGATCAGCTCGCCACTGCGCTCGCAGACCACAAGAAAACCCGCTGCGAAAATCATCGCAAGGTTGGTGGCCGAGCATCAGCTTTCCTCGCGCCTCCATAACTCACTGCCGCAACTGGAGAATTTATCAGTTGCACGTAATGTGGGCCGCGCCCGATGATTGCGGGTTGGTTGCAAATACTGTGGGCTCAGTTGCATTTAATGTGGGTTGAACGGCGTTCACAGTCGCACTTAATTCGGGTCGGAATCGGCGATGATTGCGGGCCGAGGCGCGGATGATTGCAGGCCGCTACAGATACCGGCCACCATCAAACGCGACCTC
>JANPDA010000320.1:0-1676 GCA_031431235.1 Hyphomicrobiaceae bacterium | reverse complement strand
TTGTCCTCCTCGCTGACGGGGACCGTGGTCGCGGCAGCCACCTCGGCCTGGGTGGGGCTGGCCGGCACACCGCGGGCGATCGCCAAGCCGCAGGCCCGTATGGCAGCCATCCCTCTGAGCCTCATGATCCCTCCTCGGTGTCCCAATGGCTGGCGCAGCCAGCATCGCTAAAGGAGCCAGCGGGCCCCAGCAGCATGTCGAAGTTGTGAAGGGCAGCCAAGCCCCGGCGCGACCGAATGTCTCGTTGGGCGAGGCGCGCCGTCCGCGGTTCGGCTGCGCGCCCAATAGGGCGTCTGGCGACGGGATCGGCGTTGCAGGACCGATACACGGACGTCGGCGGGCAGGCCCTGGCTCAACCGCCAGTCACACTCATGTGGCGCGCAACGGCTGGCTTGTTGGAGCGGCGGTCGATGATGAAATCATGGCCCTTGGGCTTCCTGCCGATCGCATCGTCGATGGCGGCGAGGAGTGGCTGATCGTCGTCGGGGTTAGCCCTCAGCGGCGCGCGCAAATCGGCCGCATCGTCCTGGCCCAGGCACATGTAGAGCGTGCCCGTGCAGGTGAGCCGCACACGGTTGCAGCTTTCGCAGAAATTGTGGGTCATCGGCGTGATGAAACCGATCCGGCCGCCCGTCTCCTTGACCGTCACATAGCGGGCAGGTCCGCCGGTGCGGTAGGGGATGTCCTCCAGGGTCCAGCGGTCCATCAGCCGCGCCCTGACGATGGAGAGCGGCAGATACTGGTCGGTGCGGTCGGCATCGATCTCGCCCAAAGGCATGGTCTCGATCAGGGTCAGATCGAAGCCGCGGCCATGGGCCCAGCGGATCATCTCGTCATATTCGTCCTCGTTGACCCCTTTGAGCGCAACCGCATTCAGCTTGATCTGCAGGCCCGCTCGCACGGCAGCCGCAATGCCGGCCTCGACCTGGTCGAAATCGCCCCAGCGGGTGATCGCCTTGAACCGGTCCGGCCGAAGTGTATCGAGGGAGACGTTGATCCGTCTGATGCCGAGCCCCGCAAGCCCGTCGGCATATTTCGCGAGCTGGCTGCCATTGGTGGTCAGCGTCAGCTCCTCGAGCGCACTCGATTTCAGGTGTCGCGACAGGGCCTGGAACAGCCACATGATGTTCTTGCGGACCAGCGGCTCGCCGCCGGTGATGCGCAGCTTTCTGACGCCCTTGCCGATGAAGGCCGTGCAGAGCCGGTCGAGCTCCTCCAGCGACAGCAGCTCGGCCTTGGGCAGGAACGCCATGTGCTCCGCCATGCAATAGACGCAGCGGAAATCGCAGCGATCGGTGACGGAAACGCGCAGATAGCTGACGTGCCGGCCGAACGGATCGAGCATCGGCATGCCGGCATGGGCGGTCTTGGCGGTGCTGCCCATGGGGAACGCTCCTCAGGTGACTCGAGGCCAGACGATATGGCCCGCAGCGGAGAAGAGCAAGCGGCTCGCCATGCTGCCAGCAATTCTCAATGTGACTCCCGTCCCCGGCTCGCCCGGTGCGGCGGCGTGACTCATCGACCCGAATCGGATCGTTCGATTCAAGCGGCCCATGGTGCTCGAACCGCTGATCGCTGCTTTCAAGGGCCTGTGCGCGCGCTTCCCCGACCATCGGAGAGGCGAGAACACCGTCTATGACATGACCGACGCCGGCACGGCGGCGTTCGCGACGTTC
>JANPDA010000319.1:0-4059 GCA_031431235.1 Hyphomicrobiaceae bacterium | reverse complement strand
TCCCATTCATTCGATTCCGGCGAAGCTGGATCAATGAATGGAAAGACGGAGCACAAACAAAGAGTTGGCTAGTGGGCTGGCCATTCATTTGGGGTACCAAATGAATGAGTCAGAACACTAGGACTCCACCAACGACACATTCGGGAGAGGACAGACCGATGACAGTGATGCGCGCGGTCGTCTTGACCGCATTGGGCGGTCCAGACGTGCTTCAGCTTCGCGAGATCCCGCTCGGCTGGCCACGCGGCCCGCACGACGTGCTGGTGCGGTTGCGGGCGGCTGGGCTCAATCCGGCCGACGCCTACTTCCGCGGCGCCGGCACCTACCTGAAGTCGGATGGTCCTTGCGTGCTGGGGCACGATGGCGCTGGCGTCGTCGAAGTGATCGGGGGAGACGTGACCGCGGTCGCGGCCGGCGACCGTGTGTGCTTCTGCAATGGCGGCATCGGCGGCGAGCCGGGTACCTATGCCGAGTTCGCCGTGGTCGACGAGCGCCAGTTGGCGAAGCTCCCCGAGGGCATCGGTTGGCGCGAGGCCGCCGCGCTGCCGCTGACGGCGATCACCGCCTATGAGGCACTCTACGAGCGGGCGCGCCTCGCCGCCGGCGAGCGCGTGCTGATCCATGGTGGCGCCGGCGGCACCGGCCAGATGGCGGTGCAGCTCGCCAAGCTGCGTGGCGCCCGGATCGCGGCAACCGTCAGCAGTGCGGCAAAGGCGGCTTTGGTGACCGCGCTCGGCGCCGAGTGCGCCATCGACTACCGTTCGGAGGATTTCGTCGCAACCTGCCGTGGTTGGAGCGGGGGAGCCGGGCTCGACGTCGCCCTCGACAATGTGGGTGGTGACGTGATGGTCGCGACTTTTGCCGCGATGGCGCCCTACGGCCGGGTCGTCACCTTGATGGGCACGCCCGCCGACGACGCCGCCATGACCGCCTACAATTCCAATCTCAGCATCCACAATGTGATGATGCTGACGCCGATGTGGCGTCGGCTGAAGCCGCAGCTCTACCGACAGGCTGGCATCATACGCCAGGCGGTCGCATGGCTCGCGCGCGGGGACCTCGAGGTGCGAATCGAGGCGGCCTTTCCGTTGGCGGAGGCTGCCAGCGCCCACCGCCGACTGGAGGCGGGCGGTCTTGCCGGCAAGATCGTGCTCGACATCAGCGGCTAGTGTTCCGTCCCATTCATTCGATTCCGGCGAAGCTGGATCAATGAATGGAAAGAGGGAACACAAACAAAGAGTCGGCTAGTGGGCTGGCCATTCGTTTGGGGCACCGAATGAATGAGTCGGAACACTAGCGAGGATGGCATTCTTCAATCGTTGTCGTTCAGGCCGGCTCCCGCGCCTGTCAGGCGCGAGGTGTCGCTCTCGGGCACGTAGGTACGCACGACATAGGGATCGAGAAACCGCCAGAACTCGACCGAGGTCGAGACGCCGCCATCCTTGCGCCGGAGCTGGCGCAGCAGCGGCATCGGACCGCCCCGCGTGATCGCGACCGCAGCCGGCTGCGCGAGTGCGTGCCAGCCCCGGCACTCGAAGGCATCCTCGTCGGGCGTCGTGCGAAACCGCAGGCCGTGGCACACGAGCAGCAGCGGCTCGCGAAGCGTACGTGCGGCTGCGGCAACGAAGGGGAGCAGCAGACCGGGTGCATGGATCACCCCGAGCTCGGTCATGCCCGCGGGAAGCGCCGTTTCGGGATCGTCCGCCAGAGCAGCGCCGCGGGCGATCGGACAATGCAGTGATGCGGGCGGCGCCTGGAGGATCGCGAGCAGCGGCGCGAGCCAGCCGAAATCCCTCTCCTCCCGCTCGGCGAGCCAGCGCACGGCCTTGCCCGCTTCCTCGGCGAGGCCCCAGGAATAGCCCGCCCCACGCGCGGCTTTCAACGCCGTCATCTCGACCTCGTTCAGCGAGACGATCATGGCGTTGAGGCCTGGGAGCCCGTGGCCGTAGGTGCGAGCGCGTCGTAGACCCAGGCGTCGGCATCGCTGGTGGCGAGCTCGTGCGGGAAGGGCGCACCCTGGAACAACGTGATCCGGAGCCAACGGTCGGAGCGCGGATCGAAGCGGGTGGCTCCGAAGAAGGCGAGCTTGGAGCGCAACAGATCGATCGGCCGCATGTGCGACGACAGCAGGTTGTCGCGGATCTCGGCATAGGGCCGGCCGGCGGACGCCTGGACCCGGCGAGCGACATGACGATGCTCGGGGTGCTGCATGAGGAACGCTGCGATGCGCTGGCTCGGCTCGGCACCTGCAAGTGTCGATTGAAGCGCCTTCACGTCGCGCCCGATACCCAAGGGCTGCTCCAGCTCGCCTCCGGGCTCATCGAACCGCTCGCCCAGGCGTGGCTCCAGCTTCTCGACCGAGGTGTACCAGAAGCGCGCCTGCTCGCAGCGCGCGGCGTAGTCGGGCTGCAGCGCAAAAGCATAGTTGCGCTCGATCAGATCGCCTAGGGCCGCGACCGTCATCCGGCCATCGATGCCGAAAGCCTCGTCCTCGTCGATCGCCTGCTCATCCGCAAGGGTGTCGACAAGGGCGCCGTGCGGCTCGATGACGAGGGCGACGGTGTACTCCTGACCTTCGAGCGACAGCTGGTCCTCGGCAAACCGGATCAGCCGATCCCAGGGGTGGGGCTGCTCGAGCGCGCCGGCATCGACCTGCTGCTGCAGTCGGGCGAGATCGGTGGCGAGACCGAGGATCCGCGGCGTCTGCACCGGATCATCGGTCACCCATTGGGCGACGCTTGCCCGCGCCCGGCGCAGCGTGGCGTGGAAGCTCACGGTCTCCTCCACGCCCGCAACCGGCAGCGCCCGGACGCGCGCGAGCGCGGTCTCGCGGGCCTCCACCCAGCGCGAGAGCAGCGCGGGATGCTTGACGAGGAAGGGTGCCATGCCGAGGCCCGTCGAGTTGCCGACGCCGAAAAGCCGGCGGATGCGGGGCTCGAACGGCACGGCGGTGGCGGGACTGCGGATGCGGGCCAGGTGCTCGGCGAGATCGACGGTGAACGCGCGGATCAGCCAGACGGTCAGCATCTCGGCGCGAAATGGGCCATCGAGCGGCGGCCGGCCGGCTACACGATCCCGGTCGGCGATCCCGAACTTGCCGTTGCCGTAGACGGCGGTCGTGCGCATCAGATAGCCGACGGAAGCGACTTGCGCCGCATCGGGCTGGCTCCCCGCGGCGAGAGCGGCGACCACCCGCTCGAACAGACGCACGCTTCTGTTGGCGCGCGAGAGGACGAGCTCGCTGGCCAGATACCGGCCCGCCTCCTGGCGCGGCACGTTGTCGGCAAGGCGGGCGATGTCGGCAGCCGTCGGCTCGCCGTCGAAGAGGGCGTAGCTCGTGTCCCAGGCCTCCGCGATCACCCGGTCGGTGCGCTGCTCGGGCGCCAGGTCAGTCGAGAAAGCAACGAGCGAGTAGATCCCCGCCGGCCCCTTGGCGCGGTAGACGGCATGCCCGAAGCCGTCATCCCCGATCGCGAACACCGGCCGATCGAACGCCCACTCCTCGGCCTGCATGCGCCGCAGCAGCACGCGCAGGAACGACAGCCGCGTCTGGTGCGAGGCCCCGAGCCGGTCGAGCCGCATCACCTGGTCGGGGGGGCGTAGGGTAGCAGCGGCCGACAACGACATGGTCGCCCCCTCACATATGGATCGCGCGCTTGCCGACCGCGAGCGCTGCCTCCTTGACGGCCTCGGCCAGCGTCGGATGGGCATGGCAGGTGCGAGCGAGCTGGTCGGCCGTGCCGCCGCGCTCCATCAGGACGGCCGCTTCCGCGATCAGCTCACCGGCATGCGGACCGATGATGTGGACCCCGAGCACCCGATCGCTCGCGGCATCGGCGAGCACCTTCACGAAGCCCTCGGTCGTGCGGTTGACCTTGGCGCGGCCGTTCGCCGTGAACGGGAACTTGCCGGCGGTGTAGGCGACGCCCGCCTCCTTCAACTCCTCCTCGGTGCGCCCGACCGTTGCGACCTCGGGCGCCGTATAGATGACATTGGGAATGACCGCATAGTTCACATGTCCTGGCTTGCCGGCGATGATCTCGGCAACGGCGACGCCTT
>JANPDA010000318.1:0-7481 GCA_031431235.1 Hyphomicrobiaceae bacterium | reverse complement strand
AGCAGCCATCAAGGCGGGCGCCACCACCATCAATCTGCCCGACACGGTCGGCTACGCGACGCCCGAGGAGTATGGCGCGATGTTCCGTGTCGTGCGCGAGCGCGTGCCGGGCAGCGACAAGGCGATCTTCTCGGTTCATTGCCACGACGACCTGGGGCTTGCCGTCGCCAACTCGCTCGCTGGTGTGAACGGGGGCGCCCGCCAGGTCGAGTGCACCATCAACGGACTCGGCGAGCGCGCAGGCAACGCCGCGCTCGAGGAGATCGTGATGGCGATCCGCACCAGGCAGGATGTGATGCCCTACGATACGCGGATCGATGCCAAGCTGCTTTTCCGCGCCTCCAAGCTCGTATCGGCCGTCACCTCTTTCCCGGTCCAATACAACAAGGCGATCGTCGGGCGGAATGCATTCGCCCACGAGAGCGGCATCCACCAGGACGGCATGCTGAAGAATTCCCAGACCTACGAGATCATGACGCCTGAATCGGTCGGCGTCTCCAAGACCTCGCTGGTGATGGGCAAGCATTCGGGCCGCAATGCCTTCCGCACCAAGCTGAAGGATCTCGGCTACGAGCTGGCCGAGAACCAGCTCGAGGACGCGTTCGTGCGCTTCAAGGCGCTCGCCGACCGGAAGAAGCATGTCTACGACGAGGATATCGAGGCGCTCGTCGACGAGCGGCTGGCAACCGACACCGATCGTATCAAGGTGCTGTCGCTGACCGTCATCGCCGGTACCCATGGCCACCAGTCGGCGACGCTGACCCTCGACATCGAAGGCGTCCACAGGACGCATCAATCGACGGGAAATGGACCGGTCGATGCGATCTTCAACGCCATCAAGGCCTTGGTGCCCCACGAGGTGAAACTCGCCCTCTACCAAGTGCATGCGGTGACCGAGGGATCCGATGCCCAGGCCGAGGTCTCGGTCCGGCTCGAGGCGAGCGGCCGCAGTGTCACAGCCAAGGCCGCCGATCCCGACACGCTCGTCGCCTCGGCCAAAGCCTACATCGGCGCACTCGACAAGCTGCTGCAGTGGCAGCAGCGCAAAGCCGGCGGACGGATCGCCGCAGTCTGAGCAGGCCCGCAGCGCAACTGACATGGGCAGCCCGGTCCCGGCGGGCCCGATTGGCCATTTGCGCTGCGGTATCTGCTTACGCGGCCGCCTGCATGGATTGCAGACAACCCGGACAAGATCGTGTAGTTTCATGACGATGCTCGTCCGGGAGCAAAATCGGTCGCACCGAGCCGCGTCCTGAAGCGATGCGAGCCGATCGATGGCCGAGAGATCGAGGAGAGCCAATGTGCAGCCGCGGGCCAGCCAGCCCACGGACATCTGAGGGAACAGCAGTCACCCGAGCGGGGCCCAGTACCGAAGGTCGCATGCGCAGCAAGCAGACGGTCATTGCCCTGGCATGATTGTTGCGAACCTCCGCACGCAGTCTTTCGTGAACCAATCGTTAATACGCCCATGCGGAATTCGTGTGGACAGGGGCAACGTCTCGCAATGCTGAAACAAGTGCTCGAGGTCATCTCGCAGGACCTCGCTATCGATCTGGGAACCGCCAATACCCTCATCTACGTCCCCGGACGTGGCGTGGTGGTGGACGAGCCCTCGGTCGTCGCCATCAAAGGCAAGAATGGGACCCGCGAGGTGGTCGCGGTCGGGGCCAGAGCCAAGAGCATGCTGGGCCGGGCGCCCGAAGGCATCGAGATCGTGCGTCCCCTGCGTGACGGCGTGATCGCCGACTTCATCGCTGCCGAGGAGATGATCCGCCGGTTGATCGTGCTCGCCCGCAAGCGTTCCGGCTTGCTGCGCCCGCGGATCCTCGTTTGCGTGCCGGCGAGCTCGACGCCCGTCGAGCGCCGCGCGATCTACGAATCGACCCTGAGCGCAGGCGCCCGCAAAGCCTTCCTGATCGAGGAGCCGGTCGCCGCCGCTCTAGGGGCCAACCTGCCCGTCAACGAGCCCAAAGGCTGCATGGTTGTCGACATCGGCGGCGGCACCACCGACATTGCCGTGCTCGCCTCGGGCGGCGTCATGCGTGCCATTTCGATCCGGTGCGCAGGCAACGCCATGGACGAGGCGATCATTCGCTACGTGCGGCGCGAGCACAATCTGCTGATCGGGGAAGCGAACGCCGAGAAGATCAAGATCGAGGCCGGCGTCGCCACGGAGACGGCGAACGGCAAGGCGGTCGATGTGCAGATCCGCGGCCGGGACCTGAAGCGTGGCTCGCCGACCGAGATCGTGCTGCGTCCGACCGACATCGCCCACGCGCTCAGCGACACGATCGACACGATCGCCGAGGTGATCGCCCGCACGCTCGAGCAGCTTCCCCCTGAGCTCTCGGCCGACATCGTCGATCGCGGCATCTGCCTGACGGGGGGCGGTGCGATGCTGGACAAGCTCGACATCGAGTTGCAGCGCCGCACCGGAGTTCACTTCTTCATGGCGCCCAAGCCCTTGCAGAGCGTGGTGCTCGGCTGCGGGCTCGTGCTGGAGCACCGCTCGGAATTCTCCGACTTCCTGATCACGCCGCACTGACGCTCACGCCCGCGCAGGGCTGCAATCCGGTCCGCCGACAAAGAGGACACCCGAGCACCATGAGCCTCCTGCGCCATGACGGTTTTACCCGCCGCCAGCGGCATGAGCCGGCATCCGGCCGGCGCGCGCAGGTGGGTGGCGCCCTGCTGGTCATACTGGGGTTCGCCTCGGTCGCGCTATTGGTCCTCAGCAAGGCCGAGCATCACGCGGTTCGCGCACTGCGCACTGAGACCATCGAGGCGATCACGCCGCTCCTCGGGGTCCTTTCGCAGCCGGCTGCCTATATCGAGCGCCTGCGCCGCAACCTCGACACCTATCGCGACGTGCTGGCCGAGCTCGAGCGCACCAAGCAGGAGAAACAGCGGCTCGAGCAATGGCAGTGGCGGGCACGCCAGCTCGAGGCCGAGATCGACCAGTTGCGCAAGCTCCTCAACGGCGTCAAGGATCGCGGCTTCACCTTTGCAACGGCTCGCGTCGTCGCCGAAGGTCGCGGCCCGTTCACGCGCAGCGTCCTCCTCAATGTCGGTGCGAGCCAAGGTATCCGCAACGGCTTTGCCGTGGTCGACAGCAACGGCTTTGTCGGCCGGGTCGTCGAGACGAGTGCGAATGCGGCCCGTGTGCTGCTGCTGGCCGACTTCAACAGCCGCATTCCCGTTCTCGTCGGCAGCTCGGCCGAGCGCGCGATCGTCCGTGGCAAGGGTTCGGGCAGGCCGGTGCTCGAATTCCTGCCGGGTAGCACCGAGCTGAAAGTCGGTGATGCCATCGTGACGTCGGGACAGGACGGGCTGCTGCCCAAGGGCCTCAGGATTGGCCGCGTCGCCAGCACCGGGCCCTCTCCACAAGTGGAGCCGTCGGCGCAGCTCGCAGCGCTCGACTTCGTCAGCATCCTCTTCTTCGAGGCGCCGGGTCTCGAGCTTGCCAATGGCGGCCTGCTGCCGCGGCAAGCCGAGGCCATCGCCTCCAGCAAGCCGTGAGGTCGCCACGCCATGCCCGCCAGCCAATTCAGCCGGACCTCGCAGCTGCCGACCCTGAGCACGATGGGGCTGGCACGAGGCCAGCATGGGTCCCACGGCACCGGTTCGGATCTCCAGTCACCGCGCCGACGGCAAGCGGCCAGGCTCTGGTCGCTGGCGCTGCTGCCGGCGCTGACGGTGCTCGTGACCGCAGCGATCTCGGTCATGCCCTGGCGGGTTCCCGGTTTCGTGGCGTTCGGATTGCCGTTCCTCACACTCGGCACCGTCTTCTTCTGGGCCGAGCGCCGCCCGTCGCAGCTCCTCGGCCTCGTCGTCTTCTCCGCCGGCCTCATGACCGATCTCGTGACCGACGGTCCGCTCGGCTATTGGGCGCTCTTGTTCCTGATCGGCCTCGCGCTCGGCGATTTCACCGGCCGCCATTGGGCTGGAGGCAGCAACATGCACCAGAGCTGGCTCGGCTTTGCGCTCTGCCTGCCGCTGGTGGCGGGCTTTGGCTGGGCCATCGCCTCGCTCTATTATCTGACGCTGCTCGACCTCCAGCTCATCCTCTATGCGACTGCAGCCGGCATCACCGGCTATCTGCCGCTCGCTCTCGCGCTCAGATCTCTGGGCGGCGAGGCGGGCATGATGGCCGCCAATGGAGTCGACTGATGCCGGGGTTCGAAAGCGAGAGCAGGCGGCACGGCCGCTTCACCCGGCGCGCCCTGCTGCTCGGGTCGGCGCAGGCTGCACTCCTCGGCGTGCTCGGTCACCGGCTCTATGACATCCAGGTGACCCACGCCCGCCGCTATCAGCTGCTCGCCGACGAGAATCGGATCAGCACCCAGGGCAGCGCGCCCATCCGGGGCAATATTCGCGACCGCTTCGGCATCGTGCTCGCCCAGAGCGAGGAACGCCTCGAGGCTGCCGTCGTGCCGGATCTCGCCGGCGATGTGGCAAGCATCGTCAGCCGGCTCGGAAAGGTGATCGCAATCACTCCGGAGGATCGTGAACGCATCCTCGCCCTCGCCGGCCGCCAGAGCCGTCTCATACCCATTCTCGTCCGCTCGGGCCTGACCTGGGAGGAGCTTGCCCGCATCAGCGTGCTCGCACCCCAGCTGCCCGGCGTCTTCACCCAGACGGGTGCCGTGCGCCACTACTTCCGCGGCGCCGACATCGGGCATGTGGTCGGGCTCGTGGGCGCGCCGGACCAGCAGGACCTGAGCACGGATCCCTCGCTGCGACTGCCAGGCGTGCGGATCGGCAAAGCTGGCATCGAGCTTGGCATGGAGACTGCATTGCGCGGCAGCGCCGGCGAGATCACCCGCGAGGTGGATGCCCACGGCCGGATCGTGCGCGACCTGGACGAGCGCCCGAGCATCCGTGGCAGCGATCTCGTCCTGACGATCGATACCGATCTGCAGACGAGCGTGCTGAAGCGGATGGCGGCTGAGGATTTCGCGGCTGTCGTCGCGCTCGACGCCCAGACCGGCGAGGTTCTGACCATGGCCTCGACGCCCACCTACGACACCGCGTCCGTCGCCGAGGGAATCAACAAGGAGGATTGGCAGCAACTCGTCGATCGAGAGGGCGACCCACTCGTCAACAAGGCGATCAGGGGCCAATACCCACCCGGCTCCACCTTCAAGATGGTGACCGCGATGGCAGCACTCGACGCCGGCCTCGTGACCCACAAGACCCGCTTCACCTGCCAAGGCAGCCTCGAGCTGTCGGGCCAGAGGTTCGGCTGCTGGAAGTTAGGCGGGCATGGCAGCGTTCGCCTGCACGACGCGTTGAAAGAATCCTGCGACGTCTATTTCTACGAGCTCGCGCGGCTGTGCGGCATCGAGCGGATCGCGGCGGCCGCCCGCAAGCTCGGCTTTGGCAGCGCCCTCGAATGCGGCATCGGCGGCCAGAAGCCGGGCCTCATACCCGATCCCGCCTGGAAGCAAGCCGCCCTCAACAACCGCTGGTATGCCGGCGAGACCCTGCTGGCTGCGATCGGCCAGGGCTATGTGCTCGCAACGCCCCTGCAATTGGCCGTGATGACGGCGCGCCTTGCGACCGGCAGGGCGATCGAGCCCAAGCTGTTGCGCCCCGACCATGGCCGCTCCGCAGCGCCCGCAGCCACCCTTTCGTTCGATGCCGGGTCGCTCGAGCTGGTGCGCCAGGGCATGATCGCGGCCGTCAACGAAGGCGGCGGCACGGCTTCGAGCGCGTCGCTGCCGATCCGCGGCGCCATCATGGCCGGCAAGACCGGCACCGCCCAGGTCTCGCGGGCTTCTCACGGCCGCAGCTCGGCCTCGCTCGAGCGCAAGCTGCGCGATCATTCCCTGTTCGTCGGCTATGCTCCGGCTTCCGCGCCGCGCTATGCGGTCGCGGCCATCGTCGAGCATGGCGGCGGTGGATCCAAAGTCGCCGCTCCCCTGGTGCGGGACGTGATGACCATGCTGCTCGAGCGGGACCCGCTGTCGCAGCCGGCCTATCCGCTGGACGCGCCCACGGCTGCGCGAGCAGATGCCGCCCCCCTCGCCACGAAACCGAACGGCTGAGCCCTGCGATGACAGCAACCACCTCCGCCCGTTTCGATCACCGATCGCTCGCCGCCAAGCTCGCGTCCGCCCCGGTGATCGCTCCACTCACAGCCGTGCTGATCGGGGCGGCTGGCGTAGCTGCCTTGTTCTCGGTCACTGGCGGCAGCATGGAGCCCTATGCCATGCGCCATGTGGCGCGGCTGGTCGCAGGGTTCGCGGTCGTCATCGTCATCGCCGTGCTGCCGCTGCGGTTCTGGCTCGGGCTCGCCTACCCGGCCTACGCCCTGCTGCTCGCGGCCTTGGCGGCGGTTCCGTACTTCGGCAACGAGGCCTTGGGCGCGCAACGCTGGCTCACGCTCGGTCCCCTCTCGTTCCAGCCGGCCGAGCCGATGAAGGTCGCGCTCGTGCTCGCACTCGCTCGCTATCTGCAGGGCGTCCCGGCCAATGCCATGTCGCATTGGGCCCATGTGGCTACAGCGCTGCTCATGATACTGGTGCCGGCGGCCTTGATCCTCGCCCAGCCCGATCTCGGCACCGCGATCCTGGTCGCGGCGATCGGGTTGACGGTGCTGTTCTGCGCTGGCACCAGCTTCTGGTACCTCGCCGCTGGGGTCGCGGGAGCCGCGGCCGTCGTGCCGCTATCGTGGGACTACCTGCACGACTACCAGCAGAGGCGCGTTCTCGTCTTTCTCGATCCCGAGGCCGATCCCCTCGGCATGGGCTACCAGATCACCCAGGCCAAGATCGCGCTCGGCGCCGGCGGGCTCACCGGCAGGGGTTTGCTGCACGGAACCCAGTCCCAGCTCGATTTCGTGCCCGAAAAGCACACGGATTTCATCTTTGCACTGATTGCCGAGGAGACGGGTTTCATCGGCGGTGCGATCCTGATCTGCCTGTTCGGAGTGCTGCTGTTCAGCCTGATCGGGATGGGTTTGCGCTGCCGCAGCCTGTTCTGCCGGTTGGTGTGCGTGGGAGTGGCGACCACTCTGTTCCTGCATGTGACGGTAAACCTGGGCATGGTGATGGGGGCGCTGCCGGTCGTGGGCGTGCCGCTGCCGCTCGTCTCCTATGGTGGGACCTCGCTGCTGGCAACGCTGGCAGGCCTCGGCCTCGCGATGAATGCCTTCGTCCATCGCCGGCAACGGCTGCGGGCAGGCGAGCTCGGCCTGCTGCTGCGTTGACGGCGGTGCTCATGTTCTCACACATTCATTTGGTCCCCCGAATGAATGGGACGGAACACTCGTGTGGCGCTTCGCAATTGCCGATCTGGGGTTGCTGCAAACACGTCGACAATTCGGGAGCAGGACACTAGGGCCTGTCGTCAGTTGAGCCAGAACAGTACGCAAACCAGCGCCACCGCCGCAAGGAAAGTGTTCGCGAGCTTGTCGTAGCGCGTTGAGATGGCGCGGAATTGCTTGATTTTGCAAAAGAACCGCTCGACGAGGTTGC
>JANPDA010000317.1:0-23467 GCA_031431235.1 Hyphomicrobiaceae bacterium | reverse complement strand
GCGCCGCCGGGAAGGCGGGTACCAAATGTATGAGTCACAACACTAGTCATAACGGACCCGCGGATCGAGGGCGGCATAGAGGATATCGACGATCAGGTTGAACACGATGGTGAACACCGCGATCACGACCACGGTGCCCATGACGAGTGTGTAGTCGCGGTTGAGCGCGGCCTCGACGAAATAGCGCCCGACGCCCGGGATCGCGAAGATCGTCTCGACAATGATCGAGCCGGTCAGTAACGCGGCAGCTGCGGGGCCGATATAGGAGACGGTCGGCAACAGTGCCCCGCGCAGCGCATGCCTCAGCACGACGACGTAGCTGGGCAGGCCGAGCGCTCGCGCCGTGCGGATATGGTGCGAGCGCAGTGCCTCGATCATGGACGCCCGCATCAGGCGGGCGATCACGGCGATCTGCGGCAGTGCGAGGGTGAGGATCGGCATTACCTTGTTGGCGAGTGCGCCATTCCCCCAACCCCCGATCGGAAGCGCGTGCAGCGTGAGCCCGAAAAAGAGCTGCAGCAGTGGCGCGATCACGAAGGTGGGAATGGTGGAGCCGGCGGTGGCGGCGGCAACGACGGCAGTGTCGGCGGCGCGGTTCTGGTTGAGGGCGGCGATGATGCCGAGCACGCCGCCGAGCAGCAGCGCCAGCACGAGGGCGGAGGCTCCCAGCTCGATCGAGATAGGGAGGCCTTTGGCGAACAGCTCGTTCACGGTGAAGTCCGGCAGCACGTAGCTCGGGCCGAGATCGCCAGCCAGGAGGCCTTGCAGATAGTCGACATACTGCACCCAAAGTGGCTCATCGAGCCGGTAGGTGCGCAGTAAATTCTTGAGTACCGTCGGATTGAGCCCCTTCTCCTGGTTGAAGGGGCCGCCGGGCGCGACCCGCATCAGGAAAAAGCTGATCGTCACGATCACGAACAGCGTCGGGATCGCGGTCAGCAGGCGGCTGACGACATAGCGCAACATGGCGTCGCCTTTGGATGGCACAGGCTCGGCTGAGCCCTTGGCCGAGGCCAGCAGCGGTCGAGCTGGTCTCGAGCAATTCGGGCCTCGGCGCCAACCTACGCGAGCTTGCCCGTGAACGCCACGCACTCGATCTCGACCAGCATCTCGGGCTCGGCGAGCGGCGCCTGGACGGTCGTGCGCGCGGGCGGATCCTTCTTGAAGACCTTTTTGTACTCCGAGTTCATGTCGGCGAAATACCGGATGTCGGAGAGATAGACGTTGCATTTGAGCACGTCATCGACGCTTGCGCCTGCAGCGTCGAGCACGGCGAGGAGATTCTTCAGCACCTGCCGGGTCTGGGCCTTCACGTCCCCCTTGCCGACGAGCTTGTTGTCCTCATCCCAGGCAACGAGGCCGGAGGTATAGACGAAGCCGTTCGCCATGGTGCCCGACGAGTAGGGATAGTTCGGCAGCGGCAGATAGGCGAGGCTCTTTGTCTTCACGACCTTCTTGGGCATGGCGCTTCCTCGTTTGCTCATGGTTGTCAGCTCGTCGGTAGACCGCGCGCGCTCGCGTGGCAAGCCGATCGCGGGGCCGGCCGTCCGAAATTGCGTCGGGGGTTGCGGCAGTGGCGGGTGGCGCGGTTTTTCCAAGGCCTGTGACATGTGGAGCAGCGGCCCTGCGCGGGATCGCGTGTAATCTGGCGGGATCACCGCAGCCCGATTTGGATAGATCATGAGCGAGACGTCGCCTCTTCGTGCATCGGCGAGCCTGTGGGGAGCGAGTGCCGCAGTGCTTGCCGCTCTTGCCATGGCAACGAACAACATCGCGGTGAACTTCGTCTACCGTTACGGCGGCAATGCCCAGACTATCGCGCTGCTGCGTTATGTCTTCGTCATGGCCGTGCTGTTGGCGATCGTGCCGCTCCTGCGCCAGCAGCAACCGTTCACCAGGCGGGATCGGCTGCATGCGCTGGGCTGTGGAGCGGCGTCGGCGATCGGCTCGATCGGGCTGCTCGGCTCGTTCGCGCTGATCCCGGTGAGCCTTGCCATCATCATTGCCTACACCAACCCGATCCTGACCGCCCTCTTCCAGAGCCTGCTCGGGCGGCGGCTACCCGGGGGGCTGCAATTGTTTTGCCTGATCGTTGCCCTGGCCGGCGTCGCGCTGACCATCGGCATCGAAGCGTCCGGCGCAGACTGGCGAGGCATTGGCCTCGCCGTCCTCGCCTCGGTCGGCTTCTCTGCCAGCTTCGTCTGGAACGGCCATACGCTGCGCGCGGCGGACTCGAGCCTCATCACCATCTGGATGTCGGTATCGGGCCTCGCCACCGTCGCACTCTATGTGCTGGCGACGGACTCGTTCGTGCCGCCGCCGCCGGTCGCCGCCGGATGGCTCGCGCTGCTGACCTCGTCGGCCTGCTTCCTGCTGGCGTTCTTCTGCATGTTCCGGGGCGTCAAGCTGATCGGCCCTGCTCCGACTGCGATGATCATGAATGTCGAGCCGGTGCTGACCGTGTTGCTGGCGGCATCGCTGCTCGGCGAGCAGCTGACGCCGGTGCGCATTCTGGGTGGCGTGATCGTGCTCGGCGCGGTCATCGCCTCGGAGTGGATCGAGCGTCATGGGCCGGCAGGGTGAGCTGTTGCCGCCTGCCGGTCCGCCGGCCACCTACTCCTTGCGGATGAATCGTGTCGGGTGCGCGTCCATCACATTGTCCTCGAAGCCCTCGAGCTTCGGGGAAACGAGGTTGTGGTAGGAGTAGAAGAGCAGCGGGATCTGGCCGTGATCGCGCGCGATATAGATCGCCTCGGCATCCGACAGCAGCTTGTAGCGCTTGGCCGCATCGGCTTCGCTCGAGGCCTGCGCCATCAGAGCCTCGAACTCGTCGTTGGCGTAGCCGGAATAGTTGTTGCCGTTGGTCTTCTGGCCGAGGCCGAGGAAGGTCTCGGGGTCCTTGTAGTCGGCAACCCAGGCCGCGCGGGCGATATCGAAATCGCCGTGCTGCTCGAGGTGACCGTAGTGGGTCTTGGTATCGGTGTTGAGAAGGCTCACCTCGATGCCGAGCGGTTTCAACATGTCCTGGATGGCGACGGCGGTGTTCTTGTGGTTGTCGGAGGTGTTGAAGCGGATCTCCATCTTCAGCGGCTTGTCGGGCCCGTAGCCCGCCTCGGCCAGGATCTTCTTTGCCTCCTCCTCGCGGTCGAGCTGGCCCATGGCCGCGTAGTCGAAGGTGCGGCTCTCATAGCCTGTCATTCCCGGCGGCACGAACGAGTAGGCCGGGAACATGCTATTGCCCCAGATCTTCTCCGCGAGCAGATCGCGGTCGATCGCCATCGAGATCGCACGTCGGATCTTCAGGTTGCTCCAGGGCGCCTTCTCCAACTTGAACGCATAGTAGTAGGTGCCGAGATAGGGAGCGATGTGGACCTGATCGCCGAGCTTCGCGCGGATGTCGACGATCTGCTCGAGCGGCATGTCGTCATTGCTGTCGAGCTCGCCCGCCTCGTAGCGCTTCAAGGCCGTCGAGCGGTCCTCGGTCGGGATGTAGTTGACGACGTCGATCTGCACATTGGCAGCGTCGTAGAACTTCGCGCTCTTGACCAGCTTGATGTGATCGTTTGGCACGAACTCGGTGAGCGTGTAGGCGCCGTTCGAGACGAGATTTCCGGGTTTGACGAAGTCGGCGCCGAGCTTTTCGACACTTGCCCGGTTGAGGGGATAAGTCGCCTGATGCGTGAGCATCTCGAGGAAGTAGGGGGTCGGACCTTTCAGCGTGATCTCGAGCGTTGCATCGTCGATCGCCTTGACGCCCATGGTCTCGGGGCTGGCCTTGCCCTGGTTGACCTCTTGCGCGCCCTTCACGGGATAAAGCATCGAGGCGTACTCGGCCGCGGTGGCTGGATCCTGCAGGCGGCGGAAGGCGAAGACGAAGTCGCTGGCCGTGACTGGCGAGCCGTCCGACCAGACAGCACCTTGGCGCAGCTCGAAGGTGTAGACGAGGTTGTCGGTCGAGACGGTCCAGCTTTCGGCGGCGCCAGGGATCAGGTTCGCCTTGGCATCGTAGACGACCAGACCGCTGAACAAGTCACGCAGGATGTGTGCCTCGTAGACGGTCGAGGTCTTGTGCGGATCGAGGCTCTCTGGATCGGCGGAGTTGCCGCGGTTGTAGACGACCTCGGCGGCTGCGGCGAGCCCACCCATGGTCAGGGCGGCAAGTGCAAACGCGAGGGTGCGCACGAGATGAAGCATTTTGTCCTCCCTTGGCTCCATTGGCCGGAACATTTCAGTCGAGCAATCTAGCGTGCCCGAAGGGGCGGTGCCAGCGTGAGCTCGTGCTTCGCCGAGGATGACCTTTCGCCCGCGTGTAGTGCTTCGAGTGGCATCGCCGAGCAAGCGTTTGGCCAATACCACACCAGAGCGGTTCCGGGCTCGATGGAGCGCCAGATTGCGGGTTGACGTAACGTCGCCCAGAAGAGCTGCAAGACCGCAGTGCGTTGCCACATTCTCGTGGATAACCCTTATTGGCTCTTCCTGCGCTTTATGAATATATGAGTGCTGAGGATCGCGAGTTGCTGACCAGTTCGCTAGCGCCGAAGCAGCGTGATCCGACAGGTTGCGATATTATCAAAAAGTCGAGGAAGGTGCTTCGGTGTTTTGGATGGCAAAGCGATCTGAAGCGGCTTGAAGGCGCTAGCCACCGATCGATCAGCGTGTCGTGGGGTGCCGTCTTCACGATTATTTGAAGAATGGGCTTGCTATGAATGTGACGGCTGCGTAGTAAGCTAACAATCTATTCACTCTGGCGCCTGCCGTCAACAAGATCGATGCATCGCATCGGGCTGGCTCCGGCGCCAAATCCTTTCCAGCAGCAAGCCAATCAGGACAGATCCGTGTCCGGATTGGGAGCTTGCGGAAAACTCGACTGTACCAGCTCAGACACGGGCTAATCCAACGGAAGGAATCGAAAGAATGCGGACGAGTGCCAGAGAACGCGACGACGACGATATCGAGGATCAGGCTGCCGCTGCCGAGCTGGTGGAGCTGACTGCCGATATCGTGTCTGCCTACGTCAGCAACAACTCGGTTGTTGCCGCGGACCTCTCGATGCTGATTGGTCAGGTGCATGAAGCGCTCGGCCGGGCCGTCGTGAATGGCGGCAGCGCTCCTCGTGAGGAGCTCAAGCCCGCCGTTCCGGTGAAGAAATCGGTGACGGATGAGTATATCATCTGCCTCGAGGACGGCAAGAAGTTCAAATCCTTGAAGCGGCACCTTCGGACCCAGTACAACATTTCTCCCGAGGAATATCGCGAGAAGTGGGGTCTGGCTCACGACTATCCGATGGTCGCTCCCAACTACGCGATCGCACGCTCTCAGCTCGCCAAGAAGATGGGCCTGGGGCAGCGCCGCAGGAAGTAATCCTACGATGCCGGCACGACGGTCGACGCCTGGCAGACCAATCCTTCGGGGTCGGTCTTGCTGGCGCGATTGTCGTGCGGCTGCACAATCGAGATCCGGCCAGCCGGGTGCTCAGCCCTGGCTGCCGCTGCCGGCAAGTGATCGAGCAAGACCCGATGGAGCAGCTCCCGGCGCTCGCTCCGATAGGCCGCGAGCAGCAGAGCGTGCCTGCTCAGATCGTAGGTCCAGGCTCCGTGCTGGCCGCGGCGCCGTTCGGCCCGCAACGCTCGCATCAACCGCAACACGATCAGCGACCGATCGCTCTCCTGCAATGCGGCGACCTCACTTGGCCACATGTTGACGAGGCGCGGCAGGTCCCGGTTCCGGTCGTAGCCATGCTTGGGGGCGGTGGTCGGTGGGGAGCAGGCTCGGGGCGGCGCGGCTTTGACCGGTACTATGCGTGCTGACATGGTTTTGCTCATGGACGTTGGGCTCGTCTTTCGATCGGAGCCCCCAACCTCCCATGCCTGGCGAGCGCGGGGATAAATTCTCCTTCATTGTTTCTTCAGCTCGCTGCGAGATCACTTGGCGTCCCGCAGCGGTCCCATCTCCGGGTGGTCTGCTTCTTGCGTCACTTGGCCGGTCTAGCTTTGTCAGTCGTCTGTCATACGGTCGATCGATCTGATGAAGGATGCTGGGAGCCACGCCTCTGGAACCAGGGCTCGATCCGTGCGATTGCTTCCGCCACGTGTGCGAACTGACAGGCTCGGTGGTGCGCCCGGGAAGGGGCTGGGTGGCTTGGCACGCGGGGCTGATCTGCTGCGAGTTTGGGTCGTCGTCGTCTGGAGTGCTGCTCGCCAAGCGCGCCACTTCCGCAGTCAATCCTCGACCGGGTCCGACAAAGCGATGAATACTCGGTTCGGTCTTTCGGTCTCGCTCGCGCTGCTCGATCAGGCCATTCTCAGCGCTTTCAACCTCGGCCTCAATCTGGCCCTGATCGCTCTCACTGGGCCCGAGGAGTTCGGCCGTTTCATTCTGGCGAGCACTCTCATCCTGATTGCAGCATCACTGCAGAATGCGCTCGTCGCGGCTCCGATCTCGGTGCTGCTGCCGGGACGAGCCGTCGAGGATCAGCAATCGCTGCTGACCATTGTGGGCTCGTTCGATCGGCTGCTCCGGCTGGCGGCTTCGATTGCGGCTGCCGCGATCTGCGCCTTGAGTGATTCGAGCCCGTTGTTCCTGTGCGCAGTCGCAGCGGCGACGTTTGCGACGCTCAGCCGGGAAACCGTCAGGGTCATACGCTTTGCCCACGAGCGGGCGATGAGCGTGCTCTTGCTCGATGCCGGCATGGTTGCGTGCGCCATGCTGGTGTCGGCACTCCTCTGGACGCTTTTGCCGGCGACCACGGCACTGCTTGCCGGCACGGCCGTGGGCAATGCCGTCGCGCTTGTGCTGCTGGCCCCGCGCGAGCTTCCGCATTGGCTCGGCCTGCGTGAGACTTTTGTGCTCTATCGCCCCTACTTCGTCGATACGCGCTGGAGCCTTGCCGGCGTGACGACGACTGAGCTGCAGCGCCGCTTCTATGTGTTCGCGCTCGAATTCTTTCGCAGCACGGTCGTGCTTGCCTCCGTGCAGGCCGGTCGATTGCTGCTCGGCCCCATGGCGCTCGCCGCGGCTGCGCTGGGACGTGTTGCGCGGCCGGCCATCGCGCGTGCGCTTGCCGAGGGCCGCTCGGACAAGGCCAAGCAGCTGCTGTGGGGCTGTCAGAGTTTCGTCGTGGCCATCATGATGGTCTATTTCGGCGCGCTCTACTTTGCCTGGCCGCTGCTCGAATCGTGGATCTTCAAGGGGCGCTACGTGGACATCGAGCAGATGACGCTCGCCTGGTCCGTGCATGCCTTCATCAGTGTCTCGGAGGCGAGCCTCGCGATGTTCCTGCAGGCGGCCTATCGGCTGAAGGAGCTGGCCTACATCACGATGATTGCCGCATCGGTGTCCTCGTTCCTGCTGCTTGGGCTGACCCTCGATGTTGCTCCGATCTACGCTGTGGTTGCGGTGATCGTGGGCGAGGTGATCGTGCTCGTTCTCACCATCAGGCTGGTCTGGCACGTGCTCGCACGACTGTCGCGGGATGTTTCAGCTGTAACCGGATCGGATCATGCCGGCAGCCAGTGATCGCGCAGCCACGCGCAATCGACGCGCGCACGACGACGGCAACGCTTTGGCCTCGAGCCCCATCCTCGGGCTGATTGCGCGCTCGTCGATCATTGTTCCAGCGCTCGTGCTCGCCTTTCCCGTGCTCGTCTGGCCGCTGATCGAGGGCCCCGGATTGCCGCCCGATAGCGCCAATCTACCGGTGATGCCGACCTCGGAGCCGGGCGCGCTCAACCGGCTCTACTTTCCACCTCTCTTCCTATGGGCATTCATTGGATTCCTGGCCGCCTCGCGCGAGCGGCTGAAGGGGTTGTTCGAGCCGGCGATGCTGCTGCTGGTGCTGATCCTGCTGTGGGCGGGGACGACGGCCATCTGGTCGCTCGACTTCACGCTCGTCACGCGCCGGGTTTTCCTGCAGATCACCATCGTCGGTGCCATGCTGATGCCGGTGCTGGTGGCACGGCGGATGGAGCAGATCCTCGATCCGATGCTGGTGCTCGCCTGGGTCGTCACGCTCGCCAACCTGGCTGTGGTGCTGACCTCGCCACCGGGGCCGCTGGGGCACGAGGGCATCTATCCCCAGAAGAACTACTTGGGCGCCGTGATGGGCGGGATCCTCCTGCTCGGCCTGCCGCGGCTGCTGGCTGGACGTGCCTGGCAGCGGATCGCATGCGCCGCGCTGATCGTGCTCGCGCTCGGCATTCTCGTGCTCAGTAAGTCGAAAACCTCGCTTGCGCTTGCCGTGATTGCGCCGGCGCTGGGAGCGGTGCTGCTGGTGGCGTCGAGGTATCTGCGCATCACTCCGGCAATCGTGATGCCGGTATTCGTCGGGCTCTGCTACGGCATCTATCAACTCGGCGCCCATGCCTATCTATGGGATTTCAATAGTTTCGCGACCGTCGTGTTCGGCGATCCGACGCTCACGAGTCGGACCGATATCTGGGCTTTCGCTGTCAAGATGATCGAGCGCAAACCTTGGTTCGGCTGGGGCTATGAAGCTTTCTGGGGTATCAGCTTCGAGGCGCCCAGCGTGCGCGAGGCGCCCGGATTCGTCGCGAAGATGCCGCACGCCCACAACGGCTACCTCGACGCCATCCTGCAAATGGGTGTGGTCGGGTTCGTGCTGTTGATGGCGCTGCTGCTGGCGGTTTTGCACACGACCCACAGGCTGGCGAAGCGTGAGCCGTTGATGGCCTTCTTTGCGCTTGCCACGATCGTGTTCGCGATCGGCCACAACTTCCTCGAGTCCACCTGGTTTCATGGCTTCAACATGATCTCCATGCTGTTCGTGTTGACGATTGGCCTGGGTGCCCGGTCGGGAGGACGCACACCATGAGGCGGGTGACGATCGCGATCGCGTCTGCTGGGCGGGCGTCGCTGTTGCGCACGCTCGATTCGCTCGGCCGGCTCGAGCACGCCGAGCCTACCAGTGTCGATGTCGTCGTGGCGGACGACGATCCGGGCGGCGCTGCCGGGGCAATGCTCGCAGGCCGCACATGGCCGATGCCGGTGCGGGTGGTGAAGGTTGGTGCGCGCAACATCTCGCACGCACGCAACGCCTGCCTCGAAGCGGCGACCGGCGAATGGCTGGCCTTCGTCGACGACGACGAATGGGTGGCCGAGGACTGGCTCGAGCGTTCGTTCGCCGCCTTGCGCGAGTACGAGGCGGGCTGTGTCTTCGGCCCCGTCTTTCCGCAGTATCCGGAGGGAACGCCCGATTGGCTGGTGCGCGCCAATCCGCTCTATGTCGATTGGGGTGCGCGTGGCAGGTTGGTCGAGACCGGCCGGACCGGGAATGTGCTGATGCGCCGCGAGGCCGTCGAGCGCGCGGGCCTCAGGTTCGATCCCCAGCTGGGCGCCAGCGGCGGAGAGGATACGGAGTTCTTCCGCGCGCTCGGGCGCTCGGGTGTGCGCATGGTCGTCACCGACGACGCCCAGATCTGGGAGGAGGCGCCCGCCGACCGGCTGCGGCCTGCCTATCTGCGCCGCCGTTCGCTGCGCAAGGGGCAATCCTACGCGCGCTTCCGGCTGCGCGATATCGGTGGCGCGCATCTTGGGAAGGCGCTGTTCTTCGCAGACGCGCTTGCCAAGACCGCGATCGCAGCAGCGGGCGCTGCCGCGATCCGGCCGTTCGATCGGGCGCGGTCGCTGCAATGGGCGTTGAAGGGCTGGATGAATGCGGGCAAGCTGCGCGAGCTGCCGGGTTGGCCGCTGCCGCGCATGTACTGACGCCAGGCCCGGCTGATCAGCTTCCGCTTTCCCGGCCGAAGGCGGGCCATCAGAAGGCTCGATCGGCCGCCGATTTGCGCCCGCTCGAGAGCCGGGACCGAGGAACAAATGCGGAATTGGAATTGATCGGCCGGATTCGGTACAGACCGGTCCATGACCCAGACCCGCAACCCTTGTGCCGCCTACAGCGAGGCGCGTCTCGCCGCTGTCTATGATCCGCTCAATCCGCCGGGCGAGGACCACCGGTTCTATCTGGAGCTGGCGGGCACCCTACCGCTCGCCGTGCTCGACATCGGCTGCGGCACCGGGCGGCTCGCGGTCGACCTTGCGCGGCGCGGTCATCGCGTGACTGGCGCCGACCCTTCGCCCGGCATGCTCGACATTGCGCGCCGCCGGACGGGCGGCGAGCAGGTCGCATGGGTCGAGGCGGGCGCGGCGGGCCTGGCGCTGACGCAGCGCTTCGATCTGATCGTGATGATGGGGCACGCGTTCCAGGTGCTGCTCGTGGACGCCGACGTGCGCGCGGCGCTCGCCAATCTGCGCCGGCATCTGGCGCCGGGTGGGCGGCTCGCCTTCGAGACCCGCAATCCGCTGGTGCGCGAGTGGGAGGACTGGATACCGGAGAGGTCGCGCGAGACCATCGAGGTGCCGGGAGAGGGGCCGGTCGAGGCCAGCTTCGACATCCTGCAGGCCGAAGGCGAGCTCGTCACCTTCCAGACGCGGTTCCGCTTTCCCGACGGCGAGGTCGTAGCCGTCCCGCACACCTTGCGGTTCATGAGCAAGGCGCGGCTGGCGCAGCTGCTCGCCGAGGCAGGACTTACCGACGTCACCTGGTACGGCTACTGGGACCGCAGCCCATTCGCCGCGACGGCGCCTGAGATCATCGTGATCGCGGGGTGATGCTTGCTCCGCCGCGCTCACTTCCGCTTCGCGGCGCGGCGGCGCCAGCGTTTGCTCGCGGCCTCGAGGATCTGCCGGTGATCGAAGGCCAGCTCTTGCCGCTCCCAATCGGCGACCCACTCGGCAGCGGCAGCATCATCGCCGGCCATGGGTTGGCCCTCGACCTCGGCGAGGTAGGCCAAGCTGACGGTCGGCCCGCGCGGGTCGCGGCCTGGCTCGGAATAGACCCCGATCAGCCTCATCCTGGCGGCGGCAAGCCCGGTCTCCTCCAGCAGCTCGCGCCTGCAGGCCGCCTCGACTGTCTCGTCGAGATCGACGAAGCCGCCCGGCAGCGCGTAGCAGCCGGCAAACGGGGAATGCTTGCGGCGAATCAGCAGCACGCGGCCTTTCGCATCGAAGGCGACGCAGTCGACGGTCAGGAGCGGTGTCACGGGCTGGGTCATCGAGCGATCCTATGCCATATGACCGGCATGGCCGTCAGCAACCGGCAAAGTCCGGCGCGCCCGTGCGTCGCGCTGCTGGCGAACCGGGTACAGCTTACGTCGGATGGCCACAAGCCCTACCTCGAGCCGGTCGAGTGCGCGTTCGGCGCCGATATCGACTATGCCATGCTACAGAAGATTTACGGCACCGCGTCCGAGCGCGCGAAGGGGTGTTACAGCCCTGCCGAGTGCATCTGGTGCGAGACGATGATCATCGAGGGCAAGCCCGATCCCAGGCACATTTCGGCCAGCAACACCGAGCGTCAGAACCTCACCATGCGCATGCAGATGCGCCGATTCACGCGCCTCACCGACGACTTCTCGAAGAAGTTCGAGAACCATGCCCACATGGTTGCGATCTATGCCGTCTGGTACAATTGGCTCCGCATTCACAAGACGCTCCGCGTCACGCCCCAAGACCTATAAGAAGGCATCATCTAGGCAGCCCTAGGCCGCTGTAGGTCGAATTCGAACTCAAGCTTGTCAAAGGCAACGAAGGGAGCCTTCTTTTTGTTGATCTCTCTCAGCTCGATCAATCCTAGCCCCTCCATCGTTCTCAGTGTTCTAGACAGATTAGATTTTTCTCTTCCTGACAACTCCGCCAGCTCAGTTATCGATTTTGGTTTAGAGTTCCTGATAATTTCGAGCAATAACATGTTTTCGTCCGAGAGTATTTTTGCCAGCGATTGAAGGGATGAAACCCAAAGCTTCGGCATATTTGGGGCAACCTTCCTGCCTCTCGCAATCTCTAACGTGATGCGTTTGACGAATTCGCGCGGCGCGATTCCGATGTGCAGTGTCCGTTCATTCCTCATGCGATGCCCTCCTCAGCGAGGATCGTTTCAACGTCAGCCCAGAAATCCTCGAGAAGCTGTAACGGTGACACGTACCTGTAGGATTCGACACGGTCTCCGCGATGGCGGTGGTCGAACCCGCACAATGCCCGCTGGCGCGATCGACGCGCTGGCCCGCTAGCGACCCTCGGGGGGTGCGCATTGTCATAACCCATAACTCGATGTCCGCCGGGCCTGTGCAACGTTAGTCCGTACTGAATTCCGTTCGGCCGGCCCTCGTCTGGAGTCACCCGCGTGACCTTCATGGAAACCCAGAATCCACCGCCGACCTCAGCGGTGAACCCATTCAGGTCCAAGAGGGTTTCGAGGCTGCGGTTGTCCGAGTCGCTATTCACAGGTTATCACATACTGATAACCCAAAGGGCAATCAACTACCTGAACGTCGTGAACGCTTTGTAAACTGGCAACAAATTTCAAACAGAGACACTACCGAAAATTCTTGACCTTGGCGCGCGAATATGGTCTTTGGCGATGCTATGAGAAAAATATTTGCCAATCTCCGCTCCCGATTTAGTCGGCGATATTATCGCCGCTCACGGCTCAGCTCGCGCTGATTGCCGTCGCGCGCAGGCTTTGCTGGCCGCCGTGCGCGTCATCCTGACAGATCCACACTTGCCAAGGTAGCTCAGCCGGTAGAGCGACGCGTTGAAGGCGCGTGCGTCGGTGGTTCGATCCCATCCCTTGGCACCAGAGGTCCCGTAGCTCAACTGGAAGAGCACCGCGCTTCGAACGCGGAGGTTGCAGGTTCGAGCCCTGCCGGGATCGCCATTCGACGAGCATGGATGCGCAAACCCCATTGGCGAGGGGGCCGGTCCCGAAAACCGTGCGTGCCGCGAGGCCTTGCAGGTTCGACTCCTGCCGCATCCGCCAGATCATTGGGCTCCCTCTCCTCCATCCGGCTGTAACACGGACGGCTCTGAAACCGGAGGATGGTTGCCGTGAGGTTCGATTCCTCGGGAGCCCACCATCTCACTCCGCGGCAATCCGCTCGCCCGCTCGCGATGCCGGTGCACGCAACCTGTCCATCAACTCCAGTCGGCGGGCGCGGGCCTTCTGCGCATTGCCCGCTTTCACATGCCCGAAGCCGCGCACGCTCTGTGGCAGGCTGGCGAGCTCGACTGCGATGGCATGGGTTCGCGGCTCGAGCCTCTCGATGATCTCGGCAAGCTCTGCCTCGAAGTCGGTGATCGCCTGGCGCTCGCCGCGTCGCTCGGCGGTCAGGCCGAATGGGTCGAGCGCGGTGCCGCGCAAGCGCTTCAGTCCGGCGAGCCCGCGGAACGCAGCCATCATCCAGGGGCCGAACTGGGACTTGCGGGGCCGGCCGGTCACGGGGTCCTTGCGGCCGAGCAGGGGCGGAGCGAGATGGAACTCGAGCGTGTAGTCGCCTTCGAACTGCTGCGCGACGGACCGCTCGAACGTGCCCGACGTGTAAAGCCTGGCGACCTCGTACTCGTCCTTGGCGCTCATCAGCTTGTGGAGGCTTCTGGCGGCGGCCTCGGCGAGGCCGGACTTCCCGGGAGCCTTGGCGGCTTCGGCCGCGCGCACCCGCTCGATCGTCTCGCCATAACGGCTCGCCCAACCGGCATCCTGGTAGGCGGTCAACAGCTCGCGGCGGCGCGCGATCAGCTGATCGAGCGTCTGGACGACGGGGACCTGCGCGATTTGTTTGGGCAACAACGCCGCGACCGCCTCCGGATCATGAGCAGCCAGGCGCCCGGTGCGGAAGGCGCGGGTATTCATGGCGATCTGCTGGCCGTTCAGCTCCAGCGCCTGCTCGATCGCCTCGGTGCCGATCGGCACCAGGCCGAGCTGGCAGGCAAAGCCCAGCAGATACATGTTGGCCGCGATCGAGTCGCCGAAAAGCGTGACGGCAATCTCGTGGGCATCGAGGAAATGGGCATGACCCTTGCCAGTCGCCTCCTCGATCGCGCGCCGCAAGCGGATGCCCGGCAGCGAGAATTCCGTGTTGCGCGTGAACTCGCCAGTCAGCACCTCGTACGTGTTCACGATCGCCCGCGTCCGCCCGGGGCTCATGGTCTCGAGCACCTTGCGCGAAGCCGTGACGACCAGATCGCAGCCGATCACCAGGTCGGCCTGCCCGAGCGCGGTGCGGATGGCATGGATCTGGTCGGGGTGGCTGGCGATGCGCGTATGGCAGGCGACTGCGCCACCCTTCTGGGCGAGGCCGGTCATGTCGATGCCACCGAACCCCTTGCCTTCGAGGTAGGCGGCTTCGCCCAGCACGGCCGAGACGGTGACGACGCCGGTGCCGCCGATGCCGGTGATGAGCAGCGTGTAGGGCTCGGCGAGGCTCGGCTGGCCCGGCTCCGGCAGTGCCGCGAGCTTGGCGTCGAACCCATCGCCCGCAGCAGCGGCTTTCGGCTTGCGCAGCCTGCCACCCTCGACCGTCACGAAGCTCGGGCAGAAGCCTTTGAGACACGAGAAATCCTTGTTGCAGGCGGACTGGTCGATCGCGCGCTTGCGACCAAGCTCGGTCTCGACCGGCACGATCGCCACGCAATTGGACTGCACGCCGCAGTCGCCGCAGCCTTCGCAGACCTCGGTGTTGATGAAGACCCGACGATCCGGATCCGGGAATGCCCCCCGCTTGCGCCGTCGGCGTTTCTCCGCCGCGCAGGTCTGGTCGTAGATGAGGACCGTCACGCCCTCGATCTCGCGCAGCTCGCGCTGGACGGCATCCAGCTCGTCGCGGTGCTGGACGGTCGTGAACGGCGGGAAGCCGGCGTCGCTCGGGTATTTGTCCGGCTCGTCGGTGACGATCGCGACGCGCTTGGCGCCTTCCGCGGCCATCTCGCGCGCCATCTGCGGTACCGTCTTGCCGCCATCGAGCGCCTGCCCGCCGGTCATGGCGACGGCGTCGTTGTAGAGGATCTTGTAGGTGATGTTGACGCCGGACGCGATCGCGGCGCGCACCGCGAGCGAGCCCGAGTGGATGTAGGTGCCATCGCCCAGGTTCTGGAACACGTGCGAGCGCTTCGAGAACGGGGCCTCGCCGATCCAGTTGGCGCCCTCGCCCCCCATCTGGGTGAACCCTTCCGTCCGCCGGTCCATCCACTGCGCCATGTAGTGGCAGCCGATGCCGGCATAGGCGAGCGAGCCTTCGGGCACGACGGTCGAGGAGTTGTGCGGGCAGCCTGCGCAGAAATAGGGCGTGCGGATGGCGATCTCTGCCTCTTTCGAGCGGGCGGCGAGCACGGCTTTCAGCCTGGCGAGACGCTCCTTCAGCGCGCTGTCGTCGACGAAGGCCAGCAACCGCTCCCCGATCGCAACCGCGATGCTGGTCGGCTCGAGCGCGCCCTTGGCTGGGAACAACCAGTCTCCCTTCTCGTCGCGTTTGCCCACGATCACCGGCCGCCTGGCAAGGGGATAGAGCTCCTCCTTGGCCTCGACCTCGATGATCATCCGCTTCTCCTCCACGACCATCAGCAGGTCGAGGTCGCGGGCGAAGTCGAGGAAGCGCTTGGGCTCGAACGGCCACACCATAGCGACCTTGTAGAGCGAGAGCCCGAGCAGGGCGGCGCGGGCCTCGCCGATGCCGAGCTCATCGAGCGCCTGGCGGGTATCGAGGTAGCTCTTGCCCGTGGTCACGATCCCCAGGCGCGGCTTGCTGCCGCCCTTGAAGATCACCTTGTCGAGGGCGTTGGCGCGGGAATAGGCGACTGCGGCGTCACGCTTGAAGTCGTGCAGCCGGGCCTCGCGCGCGAGCGGGTGGTCGTTCATGCGGATGTTGAGCCCGCCTGCCGGCATTGCGAAGTCGTCGGGGTGGATGATCTCGACCCGATCGAGCCGGCCGTCGGCGACGGAGGTCGATTCGAAATTGTCCTTCACGCACTTGATGCCGACCCAGACGCCCGCATACCGCGACAGTGCAAAGCCGTGGATGCCGAAGTCGAGGATCTCCTGGACGCCAGCCGGGTTGAGCACCGGGATCATGTAGTCGATCAGCGACCATTCGCTCTGGTGGGCGGTCGTGGAGGATTCGCAGGTGTGGTCGTCGCCCATCAAGGCGATGACGCCGCCGTGCTTGGCCGTTCCCGCATGGTTGGCATGGCGAAAGGCGTCGCCCGTGCGATCGACACCGGGGCCCTTGCCATACCACATGCCGAACACGCCATCGTGCTTGCCTTCGCCCTTCAGCTGGGCCTGTTGCGTGCCCCACAGCGCCGTCGCTGCCAGGTCCTCGTTGAGGCCGGTCTGGAACAGAATGCCCGCCTTGCGGGTGAAGCGCTCGGCGCGCTTGAACTGACCTTCGAGGCCAGCGATGGGCGAGCCGCGATAGCCGGTCACGTAGCCGGCGGTGTCGAGGCCCGCGCGCCGGTCGCGCTCGCGCTGCATCAGCATCAACCGGACCGCCGCCTGCGAGCCGTTCAGCAGAATCCGATCCTGTTTCAGATCGAACTTGTCGTCGAGGCTCGGCCTGCGGTCGCTCATGTGGGTCTCTAGCTCGCAATTCGTGCCAGGTTCCGGCAGTGGGCCCGCACCACCGGCAGTCTACCGGCCTGCGGCCATCGCGTCGAGGGGCATCGCGACGGCAAGCTTTCTCAGGCCGGATCCGCGGCCGAGAACCAGACATGCCGATAGATCGCTGTCGCGGTGGTATCGGGAGCCTTGTTGCGGGTGAGGTTGATCGAGCGCGAGCACCGGGCGCCGGCCTCGTCGGGCACGAGCGCCGCGTTGGCGGCAACGGAAGCGCCGACGCAGGGAATGAACCAGGCGGGCATCAGTGGCTTCACGGCGAAACCGGGTGCGACGCGGGTGACGAGCAGGGCAAGCGCAACGTCCCCAGATGGCCGCCAGGGAAAGATCAGACGGCCGCCCGGACGAAGCGCCAGCAGCCAGTGCTCGGGCGGCGCAACGACGCCCGCGCTCACATAGATGAGATCGGCCGGCGGCAGCGCGAGCGAGACGGCATCGCCCGCAACGACCGAGACATTATCGTAGTCGAGGAGGTTGCGCTGCGCGGTGGCGGCAAGCTCGGGCTCGAGCTCGTAGCCGATGAGGTTGCCGCCCGGTTGAACCAGCCTCGCAAGAATGGCCGAGTAATAGCCGTGCCCGACGCCCACCTGCACGATCGTCTCGCCCGGCTGTGGTGAAGCCGCGTCGATCCAGCGCGCGTGCAGCAACGGCTCGCCATTGTTGATGCCCTTTGCGGCATCGAGTGCGACGACCAGGTTGCGATAGATGTGCACGGGATCGGCGCTGGGCGTATCGATGTATTGGTCGGCGACGCTCACCAGCCAGGGGCCGGGCGGCAGATACGATTCACGAGGCACGCTGGCAAAGGCCTGCTCGATGCGCGGATCGCGCGCTCCGCATTCGCTGGCAAGGAGCTTCGCATAGAAGGCGCGGACCTCGGCGATATCGGTCGTGTGCAAGTGTGCCTCCAGCCCCCGTCAAACCGCCCCGGGAACGGCGCTCAGCCCTTGCCGAGCCCCAGCATGTTGGCGATGTTGTTGCGCTGGATGCTGGATGAGCCGCCGACGATCGGCAGGATCAGCGCGTCACGCACGTTGCGCTCGACATCAGTGTCGGGCGTGAGGCCATAGGCGCCGATGATGGTCTGGGCTTCGAGCGCGATCGACTTCGCCTTCTCGGTGCAGAAGAGCTTGGCCATGGCGCTCTCGGGGCCGACCGGCTCGCCGCGATCCGCCATCGCCGCGGCATGATAGAGCATCAGCCGGCTGGCGGCGAGGTCGGTTCTCATATCGGCGAGCTTGTGGCGGATCGCCTGGTAGGCGCTGATCGGCTTGCCGAACTGCTTGCGCTGCTGGCTGTAGTCCCAGGCATCCGCGAAGGCGGCTTCCCCGATCCCGAGCCCCATTGCGGCGACCTCCAGCCGCTCGACGTTCAGCACTGGCCCGACCAGCATGCCCCAGCCACGGTTCCAGCCGGCCTCGCCGCCGACGATGGCAGCGAGCGGCAGCCGCACCTCGTCCAGCACCACGTCGTTGGTCGGCGCGCCCTTCATGCCAATCGTCTCGGTCGTGGTGATCGACACGCCCTCGGCTTTGGTGGGGACGAGCAGGATCGAGAGGTTCTGATGGCGCGGCGCCTCGGCATCGCTCCGGACGAGGCAATAGATGTAGTCCGCGATGTTGGCGCCGGTGCAGAAGCGTTTGGTGCCGGAGACGATGACCGAGCTGCCTTCCCGGCGCGCTTTCGTTCGCACGCTCGCGAGGTCGGCGCCGACATCGGGCTCGGTCAGGCCATAGGCGAACAACAGCTCGCCCGCGGCGACCTTGGGCAGCAGCTCGGCCTGTTGCGCCGGCGTCCCGCTCTCGGCGATGTTCATGCCGGCATAGCAGGCGCACATGATGTAGGGCACGGCGACGGCCAGCGAGCGCTTCGACAATTCCTCGATCACGGCCATGGTCGCGGTGATGTTGGGACCGCTGCCACCATGGTGCTCGTCGATGGTGAGGCCGGTCACGCCGAGGGCCGCGAGCTTGGCGAAAACCTCGCGCGGGAAAATGTCGTCGCGATCCCATTTGCGGGCAGCCTCGCGCGGCATCTCGGTGGCGACGAAGCGCTGCAGGGTCTTGCGCAGGAGCGCGATCTCCTCGCCGGTCCCATGTCTGCTCAATTCGCTCACGTTCGTCCCCTTGCCGCAGCAGCTTGGCCATGCGCAGAACGCCTATGGTCGGCGCCAGCCTTCAGGTAACTCTAGCCCCGTCCGCTGCGAGCGCACAACGCAGCGGCAAGGAGAGCCTCCCATGCCGGAAAGCACGGCAACCAGAAGCGACCCGATCCTCGTCACGCGGGCCGGTCACGTCGCCACTCTCACGATCAACCGGCCCGAGACGCTGAATGCGCTCGACGTGCCGACGATCCTGGCACTCGAAGCCGCGCTGATCGGCCTCGAGCAGGACGAGACTGCCCGCGTCATCGTCGTGACCGGCGCCGGCAGTCGCGCGTTCGTCGCAGGCGGCGACATCGCCGATCTCGATAGCCGCCGGGGGCTGCAGCACTATCAGGAGTTCGGCGAGATCATCCACCGCGTCTTCCGCCGCTTCGAGGTCTGCGACAAGCCGACAGTCGCAGCGATCAACGGCTGGGCGCTCGGCGGCGGCATGGAGCTGGCGCTCTGTCTCGACATCCGGCTCGCCGCCGACAACGCCAAGCTCGGCCTGCCGGAGATCACGCTCGGCCTCTTTCCTGGCGCCGGCGGCAGCCAGCGCATCATGCGCCAGCTGGCGCCTTGCGTCGCCCGCGAGTTGATGTTCACCGGCCGTCGGATCGATGCCGGCGAGGCTCAGGCGATCGGCCTCGTCAATCGCGTCGTGCCCCAGGCCGATCTGGCCGGCGAGGCGGCTCGCCTCGCTGCCGATATCGCCGAGAAGTCGCCCCTCGTCCTGAAACTCCTGAAGCGGTCGCTGCTGCACGGGCGCGACATGGCCGAGCCGGCTGCGTTGCAATACGAGCAGGCGATGATCGGCCTCGTCCTCGATAGCGAGGATGCCCACGAGGGCTGTCGCGCCTTCATCGAGAAGCGCAAGCCCGTCTTCAAAGGCAGATGATCGCCCAGAGCTGAGAAGAGACTGCCCATGGATTTCACGATCTCGACCGAGCAGGAGATGATCATTGCGACTGCCCGTAAGGTCGGCGAGGCCCATGGGCTCGACTACTGGAAGGCCAAGGACAAGGCGAAGGCCTATCCGGGCGAGATCTGGCAGGCGATCTGCGACGCCGGCCTTGCCGGCATCGCGGTGCCGGAAGTCTATGGCGGCTCGGGTCTCGGCATGGTCGAGATGGCGCTGGTGATCGAGGAGTTGTGCGCGGCTGGAGCGGGTGGCACGCTTGCGCAGATTTTCATGCTGAACCCGATTTTCGGCGGCATGACGCTGTCGCGGCTCGGCAGCGAGGAGCTGAAGCGCGAACTGTTGCCGAAGCTGGTGAAGGGCGAGCGTACGTTCTGCATGGCGCTGACTGAGCCCGATGCCGGCACCAACAGTCTTGCCATCAAGACGTTCGCCAGGCGCGAGGGCAATGGCTGGCGGATCGATGGCCGCAAGATCTGGATCACCGGGGTCGATCGCGCCGACAAGATGCTGATCATCGCCCGGACGATGCGGCTCGAGGACAGCCCGCGCAAGACCCATGGCATCACGCTCTTCCTCGTCGACCGCGATCGCAAGGGCATCGGCTACGTTCCGATCGAGAAGCTCGGCACCAACACGCTCACCTCCTCCTCGGTCTATCTCGACGACGTAGGGGTGGAGGCCGGCGAGCAGATCGGCACGGTCGACGGCGGGTGGAGCGAGTTGCTCGATGTGCTCAACACCGAGCGGATCGTGACGACGGCCGGCCTCGTCGGCACCGGGCGTCTCGCCATCCGCCTCGCGGTCGAGTACGCGAGCGGGCGCAAGGTGTTCGGCGACCGGCCGATCGGCGCCTATCAGGCGCTGCAGTTTCCACTTGCCCAGGCCCATGCCGAGCTCGCGGCGGCACGCCTGATGAACCTGAAAGCGGCTTGGCTGTTCGACATGGGCAAGCCCTATGGCAGCGAGGCCAATGTCGGCAAGCTGATCGCCGCGCAGGCCTCGGCCGCCGCGATCGAGCGCGCCATGCAGACCATGGGCGGCATGGGCTATGCGGTCGACTCCCACCTGGAGCGGCTCTGGCGCGACAACCGCTTGTTCAAGTTCGCGCCGATCTCGGAGGAGATGGTGCTGAACTACATCGCCCAGCAGGATCTGGGCATGCCACGATCCTATTGAGGAGCCTTTGGATGACGAGTTTGCGAGCGCGATTGAACGAGCTCGGCCACGAGCTGCCGACACCTGCGACTAGCGTGGGCCAGTACGCCGGGCATATCATCACCGGCAATCAGTTCTGGTGCGTGCAGGGCCCGGTCGATGGCACCGAGCTCATCTACCAGGGGCGAGTCGGGCGCGACTACGACCTGAAGCAGGCGCAAGCGTGCGCCCGGTTCGTCATGCTGAACATTCTCGCTCAGCTGGAGATCGCGACCGGAGGCGACATGGACCGTATCGTCCAGGCCGTGCGGCTCGGCGGCTACATCTGCACCACCGAGGATTTCACCGAGCACACGCTCGTCATGAATGCGGCATCCGAGCTGCTGCACGAGACGCTCGGCCCACGCGGCAAGCACGCCCGCTTCGTTGCCGGCTGCATCTCGCTCCCCTTCAATCTCGCGCTCGAGATCGAGGCAGTGCTCGAGGTCAGGAGCTGAATGGTCAGCCGGGCGTCAGCAGGCCGATGGCGGCCGCCGTCATCAGCGTCGCAAGCGTGCCCGCGACCAGCGTTCTGCCGCCCAGCTCGACGATCTCGCCGCGCCGCTCCGGCACCATGGCGCTGAGCCCGCCCAGCATGATGCCGAGGCTGCCGAGATTGGCGAAGCCGCAGAGCGCATAGGTCATGATCAGCCGCGAGCGGTCGGTCAGCAGCTCGGGCGCCGTTCCGGCAAGCTGGAGATAGGCGATCAGCTCGTTCAGCACGGTCTTGACGCCGAGCAGGGCGCCAGCCGTCCGGCACTGCTCCCAGGGAATTCCCATCAGCCAGGCGAGCGGCGCGAAGGCATAGCCGAGCAGCCCCTCGAAGGTGAGCCGCAGGCCGAGCGGCGCCGTCGCCCAGCCGAGCGCCATGTTGGCGAGCGCGACCAGCGCGATCATGACCACCAGCATCGCCGTCACATTGACGAGCAAGCCAACTCCCTCGCTGGTGCCTTGCGCGATTGCATCCATCGCCGAGCGTGGTGGCTCGGGAAGCGTCAGCGGCGCCGTCTCCTCGCCCATCGTGTCGTCGTCGGGCACCATCAGCGCGGAAAGCAGCAATGCGGCCGGAACGCTGATGACCGAGGCAACGACCAGATGGCCTGCAACGCCAGGAACGCTCGGGCCGAGGATCGCAGCATAGAGCGCGAGCACCGTGCCGGCGACGCCCGCCATGCCGACGGCCATGGTGGCAAACAGCCCGCCCCGGCTCATGCCTGCGAGATAGGGCTTTACGAACAACGGCGCCTCGATCATGCCGACGAAGACGTTGGCGGCAGCCGACGTGCCGACCGGTCCCGAGACCCCCATCGTACGCTCGAGCATGAAGGCGAAGGCAGCGACGACGCGCTGCAGAATGCCCCAATGATAGAGGAGCTTCGAGAGCGCGCTCATGAGGAGGATCAGCGGCAAAGCCTGGAACGCCAGGATGAAGCTGTACTCGGGCGCCGTCGTGGCAAAGGGCGGCGGGCTGCCGGCCAGATAGCCGAACAGGAGCTGCATGCCGGTCGCCGTCGCCTCCTGCAGCGCGCCGACCAGGCTAGCGGCCCAGTCGAAACCGCCGCGCAAGGCCGGCACGTTCAGCATCAGTGCGGCGACACCGAGCTGCAGGGCGAGACCCGCGCCGACGATCCGGATGAGCCGGAGCGAGCTGAGGGCTCTCCGCCGTTCCGACAGCAGCCAGGCGATCAGTGGAAAGGCGATGAGGCCGATCAGGCTTTGCGCTTGCAGCGGCATGATCGGCCCTCAATCGCTGGTCGGGTTGCCTGGGCGTGACCTCAACCGACGATTTCGAGCGGGGCGAAGTTGAGCCCGATCTCGAGGGCCGCGTTCTCGACACTGTCGGAGCCATGGGCGGAATTGCGCTCGATCGACTCGGCGCACTCCTTGCGGATGGTGCCGGGCTCGGCATTGGCGGGATTGGTCGCGCCCATCACGTCGCGGTAGCGCTTGACCGCGTTGTCGCCCTCCAGCACCTGCACCACGATCGGACCCGAGGTCATGAATTTCACGAGGTCGCCATAGAACGGGCGCGCCTTGTGCACCTCGTAGAACCTCTCCGCCTGCGCCTGGGACCACCTCACCCGCTTCTGCGCGATGATCCTGAGGCCGGCCGCCTCGATCATCGCATTGATCTTGCCGGTCAGGTTGCGGGCGGTTGCATCGGGCTTGATGATCGAGAAGGTGCGTTCGGTCGCCATGCGGGGTCCCTTCGGAGTGCTGTGATTGGCTGAGCGTGTCGGCCGGCGTTATAGCTGCGCGAGACCAGGGCAGCAAGGAAGGGAGCGCCGCATGTGCTCGTGGCGTGCCAGTCGCGGTCCACCGATTGAGTGGATGGGCGCAATCGGCTATCCTTGCCGTCATGAACAAGCCCGTCACCGAACGCATCACGGCCGCCGAGGCAGCCGCGCATCTGCCCGACATGCTCGAGCGTGTGCGGCTGGAAGGCGTCGTGTTCGAGATCACGAGCGGTGACGAGGTCGTCGCGCGCGTGGTGCCGCGTGAGGGGAAAAAGGCGTTGACGATCGGCGAGCTGTTCGAGGCGATGAAGTCCTGGCCGCGGCTCGGTCCCGAGGAATCGAAAGCTTTCGAGGCCGACCTCGATATGATCCGCCGCGAGGCCGGACCGCCGAGGAACCCTTGGGAATAGTGATCGACACCAGCGTGCTTGTCCGCCTGGAGCGGTCCGCTGGTGCGAGCCTGCCACCTCTATTGGACGGCAGCAGCGACGCCTTCCTCAGTGCGATCACTGTTT
>JANPDA010000316.1:0-6422 GCA_031431235.1 Hyphomicrobiaceae bacterium | reverse complement strand
GCCCGCCGATCGCCGCCCGCCGCCTATGTCGCCGAGCCGACCTACATCTACTGCAAGCATGAGGGATCGATCACTCTCGGCCGGGCGGCTGAGGGGAGCATGCGCGCCCCGCGCATCGGCCTGCAGCTCGTCGACGGCTTGCTGAACACACCCGGGCACTCGTCGGCCGAGCGCGTCAATCTGATGAGCTGGCGACGCTCGTATCTCCAGACGTTGCTCTCGCGCATTCACTGGCAAGCGGACCGGTGCTCTTATCTGAATGCGCTCGCCAGCTCGCTACAGGGCGCCCCGGTCGCGACGTCCGCCTATCTACTCACCCGCATCGCCAACATACGTGCTTCGTTCATTAACAGAAAATCCTTAAAAATCAATTAAAATCTATGTGTAAAAAAGTAAATTCAACAAATTTTACTGGAATTACACTAGTGTTGTTTGGGTTATTGCTTGTGTTTGTCAGTATTTCATCGATTGTAATCGATTTCGATGAGAGACCGTTAGATAAACAAACAATGAAAATTGAACAATTTTTGATTGAGACGGATCGTATTCGGGACGCAACTGCGGATGACAGGGAATTCGTTCGAAAAATGGCTGAATTGTACCCAAAAGTGCATCAATGGGGAAAAATGCCTGGGCCTGTCTCCGCTTTCGACAATTGGATACTGAACCTCTACGCTCAATTGGAACGTATAGGTGGAGTCAAGAATAAAGAGCGTGTCTATTCGCATTTCAGGAGTCACCGTTACGAGCGCGCGATTGGGCGTGGTGTCGGATTTTGTGGCTATCTCTCGATTGCTTTTTCGGATCTGATGCAGCGGCGCTATGGTCTCAGATCGTCGGTGATAATTCTCTCCTCACCGGGTAGCCGCGGCCATATCGTCTCTGGGATCGAGCTGTCGACCGGCGAGCAGCTGGTTGTTGATCCGAGCGAGGGGCTCATGTTACCGGGCAATCTCGCCTACCTGGAGAGAAACCTCGATCAGGTGGCTACTCTCTATAGGGGGAAGCGACTGGAGCACGTCGCGCCGCTGTTTGGTAGCGAGGGCAATCGAGTGCATTCGCTCGAAGACGTGTCCGGTAAAATTCAGCGGGCCGAGGCATGGGCAGACTGGATGCGTTGGATCATCCCCGCAGCAATGCTGGGCGCCGGCGCTTGGCTAGCACTTTCGGGCCGACGTGCCCGAAGCCTTGCCTGTCGGTAGTCGTCAGTCAATCTTGGAGCGTTGTGAAACTGGGGCTCTCAGGCCAGCCAGCAGCCGAGAGGTCTATTTGACAATCCTCGCCCCCTCCTTCCACGGCGCGACGACGCTGTCCGCCCTCCTCAACAACCACCCCGAAATCGTCTCGCTCGGCGACACTAATCCGCCCCGCGTGTTCGAGCAACACCTCTGCACCTGCGGGGCGGAGATCCGGGCGTGCCGGTTCTGGGTCGGGCTCAGGGCCGCGATGGCGAGCCATGAACGAGCCGGTTCGCCCACGTGGTTCCCGACGCGGCCACGAATCTTCGGCGGGGCGAGCCGCCTCGACAGCTATCTGACGATCGGCGCGGGTGTCCTCGATGTCGGTGGCCTGATGGGTGAGTCGCTCGGGCGCACCGCCCCCTTTCGGCGTTTTCGTGCCTATCTCGTTGGCTTCGCCAGCCATGTGCTCGCAGCTTCGGACAAGCGCATCTACGTCGATGGCGAAAAATCGCTGACAAAGTTCATTGCTGGCCGGCTTGCCGGATTCCGGCCGGCGGGCATCATTCATCTGCTCCGCGACCCACGCGCGTTCGTCGCTTCATCCAAGCGCGTCGGCGTGCCGATCGAGCAAGCCGCACGCGATTGGCGTGTCTATCACCAGCGGATCATCCGCTTGACCGGGATGGATCGCGAGACGCCCGTCCTGCGCCTGCGCTACGAGGATCTGACGGCCGATCCGGCCGGCACCATGGCCAAAGTGTTTGCCTTCATCGGCGTTGCGGCCGCGGATGTCTTCGTCCGCCCTGGCGCGGGCGATTTTTGGCATCAGACGGGGAACCGGACGATCCTGTCGTTCGACGGCAATGTTCGCAGCAGCGAGCGCTGGCGCAATGAGATCGACGATGAGATGGGCAGCCGAGTGCTTGCCCTGGCTGGACCGCTTGCGGCGCGCTTCGGTTATGGAGCAAATGGCGCCGACCGCAGCCGCGCCGACTGACCAACCGATGCTCGCCCTCACCGGCATTCACGACCCCGACCAGCTCGTCGCCTTCGATCCGCTCGCCAGTCTCGGCCGGCGTCGGCTGATCGCGGTCGACCTGATCGACGCGATCGAGCGCAGTGGCGATTCTGTCCTGCGCGCGGCTTTCTTCGAGCGGCTCGTCGACAGTCGCGGCGTCTACAAGCGCACATATCCTGGCCGGTTCGACACGTTCGACGAGCAGATCCTGCATGCGCTCATGACATCGGCATCTCCTCAAAGCCCCCTGCACGTTCTCGATGCTGCCGTATCCGACGGCTCCGCAACGCTGGGGCTGATCGATCGCCTGGATCGCTCGACAAAGGGCGAGTTCCGCTTCACGGCCACGGACCTGGAAGCGGGTTATCTGGTTCTGCGTGCACGAGCCGGCGCCAAGGCGAGGGTCGTGGCGACCCGTGGCGGCGAGATCGTGCAAATGATCGTGCCGCCCTTTGTGCTCGGACATCCTCGGCTCGACAGTCGTTTTCGCTATCCTCTCAATCGGCTGATGAGGCCTCTGCTCGAGAGTTGGGCCAGGCGGCTGATCGGGCGGCATCGGGCCGGTGACCGTGGGGTCGATGCTCGGGAGTTGATCGTCGCCCATCCCGATTTTCGGGCCCGCCTCGCGCGCGACAACCGGATTCAGCTCGCCACCTGGAACATCCTGCAGCCGTGGCCAGGTCCGCAGATGCAGATTGTGCGTGCGATGAACGTCGTCAATCCGAACTATTTCTCGCCTGACGAGCAGTCCCGCATTTACGCGCATCTGTTTGCCGCGCTCGCCGAGGGAGGGTTGCTGGCAGTTGGTGCCAACGACGAGGCCGGCTCCATGGTCGACGGCACGATCTGGCGGCGGGAGAACGGCAAGCTCGTCGAGGTTGCCCGATCGGGTGTGGGTTGCCGATCGATCCAGGCCGCGGCAGAGCTCATATCTTCCCCTTGAAGACAGATGACGCAGGGAATCTGCAACCTCTCCGCATTGCCTTCGCGATCTCCGGCCTGCAGGCGGGCGGCGCCGAGAGGATCGCGACGACACTGTCGAACGCCTGGGCAGCGGGCGGTCACGAGGTCCATATCGTCACGCTGGAGCCGCCGGACGCCCGCTCCCAATATCTCCTGCAATCCGCGATCCGAGTGCATCCCCTCGACGCCCTCAATCGAAGTACGTCGCTTTCTGGAACACTGCTGCGGACAGCAAGCAGGGTCCGCCGGATCCGGGCGACGCTTCGCATCATCCGGCCTGATGTCATCGTCGCCTTCATCAGCGAGATGAATACGCTGGCGCTGCTGGCGACGCGTTTTCTCAGCGTACCCGTTGTCGTCTCGGAGCGCAGCCATCCGGAGCTGAACCGGATGGGCTGGCTCAGGCGTCAGGCGCGCGACAAGACTTATCCTCTCGCCACCCGCCTCGTCGTGCAATCGACGAGTGTTCGCGACTGGTATCGCGACCGGCTCGGCATCCACTCGGTGGTGATCGCCAATCCGCTCGACCTCGCCGTGTTCTCGCCGCCAGCCTTGTCCCGTACATTCGCCGTCGACACCGGCACCATCGTCTCGGTCGGGCGGCTCGACCAGTGGAAGGGGCATCACACCCTCATCGACGCTTTCGCCCGGCTCGCTCCGAGCCATCCGGGCTGGCGGCTCGAAATCTACGGACGAGGGCCACTTCGAAAGGAGCTGAAGGAGCGGCTCGAGGGCCACGGCCTCAAAGGGCGCGCGCGATTGATGGGCGTGACCGATCGTGTCGCCGACGTGCTGCGGGCCGCCGACATTTTCGCCTTTGCCTCGCGCTACGAAGGCTACCCGAACGCCATCATCGAAGCGCTCGGCTGCGGCTGCCCGGTGGTCGCGACCGACTGCCCGGGCGCGAGCGCGGAGATCCTGGGGCATGGCAAGCACGGCGTGCTGGTGCCGGTCGAGGACGTGATCGCCATGGCCGGGGAGCTCGACGCTCTGATCCGGGATCCCGAGCGCAGGCGCGTGTTTTCATCGAACGGCCCGGCAGCTATCGCTCATCTCGACACTTCGGTCATTGCCGAGCGGTGGGTCGAGGTTTTCGGGGACGTCTTGAAGCGCAAGGCCTCAGCCCGGAAATAGCGAGAAATCTGCACCGCGCTTGCCCAATGTGGCATCGTATTCGTTCCGGGGCTGGATCCTGGCGGCTTGGTCACATTCGCGGTCGCCTTCAGGATCCGCTGTCAGGTTGCCGAGTAGCGTGGCAACGGGCGCATCTTGAAATCGGGAGGCGATCACGACTGCCTGCAGCCGGGTGAGATCAACGGCCGTATGGGCGGAATGGGCAGGACTGGGCTCGTCCCACATCGCGGCGGTAGCGGTCCACCTCGGGCGGCAGCGAGAGGCCGTCGTCGAAAGCAACTGTGGGCTTCGTGCCCGCGGCGGCTGGCAGATCGGAGGGGAGGAGACTAGCTTCGATCACAACGGTTATGGTTGAGGGGTAGCCAGCGGTTCGCCATGATCATTGTCTGCTACGCGGAGCCAGGACGCTCACCCGGCTTGGTCCCAGGTCTCGTTTGAAGCGAGGTGTCGGCAATGAAAGCCGTAATTCTGGCCGGCGGCATGGGCACTCGCATCAGCGAGGAGTCCCATACCCGGCCGAAGCCGATGATCGAGATCGGCGGCAAGCCGATCCTCTGGCACATCATGAAGACGTACTCCCACTACGGGGTGAACGAGTTCGTGATCTGCCTCGGCTACAAGGGCTATGTGATCAAGGAGTACTTCGCGAACTACTTCCTGCACATGTCGGACGTGACGTTCCGGATCGAGAACAACGAGCTCGTCGTCCACTCGCGTCGCGCCGAGCCCTGGATCGTCACCCTCGTCGACACGGGCCAGAACGCCATGACTGGTGGGCGGCTCAAGAACGTGGCGAGCTATCTCGACGACGAGCCCTTCTGCTTCACCTATGGGGATGGCGTCGCCGACGTCGATATCGCGGCCCTGATCGCGTTCCACAACAAGAGCGGCAAGCTCGCAACCGTGACGGCCGTACAGCCGCCCGGCCGCTACGGCGCCCTGAAACTGGACGCCAGCATGAACGTCACGGGTTTCTCGGAGAAGCCGCGCGGCGATGGTGGCCTCATCAATGGCGGCTATTTCGTGCTGCATCCCAAGGTGATCGACTACATTGCGGGCGAAAGCACGCCGTGGGAGGCCGAGCCCATGAGTCGCCTCGCCACGGAGGGCCAGCTCGCCGCTTTCCGCCATGACGGCTTCTGGCAGCCCATGGACACGCTGCGCGACAAGAACCAGCTCGAAGAGCTCTACAACAGCGGAAAAGCGCCTTGGATCGTCTGGGAATAGAGCCGGCCTTCTGGCAGGGCAGACGCGTCTTCCTGACCGGCCACACCGGATTCAAGGGATCGTGGCTGTCGCTGTGGCTGGCCGGGCTCGGCGCCGAGGTCACGGGCTACGCGCTCGACCCGCCGACGGAGCCGAGCCTCTTCTCGATCGCCGAGGTCGCGAGCCCGCTCACCGCCGACCATCGGGCCGACATTCTCGATCGGGCGCGTCTCGGTCGGGCCATCGAAGCAAGCCGCCCGGAAATCCTGATCCACATGGCAGCCCAGTCGCTGGTGCGGGAGAGCTATCACGACCCGATCCTGACCTATGCGACGAACGTCATGGGCACGGCGCATGTGCTCGAGGCCGCGCGCAAGGCGAAGGGTCTGCGCGCGGTGCTCTCGATCACGACCGACAAGTGCTACGAGAACCGCGAATGGGTGCACCCCTATCGCGAGACCGACCGGCTCGGCGGCTCCGATCCCTACAGCTCGAGCAAGGCGTGCGCCGAGCTCGTGACCTCGGCCTTCCGGGCGAGCTTCTTTGCTTCGGACGGCATGCCCGCGGTCGCGATCGCCACCGCGCGGGCGGGCAATGTGATCGGCGGCGGCGACTGGGCGAAGGACCGCTTGGTCCCCGACTGCATCCGCTCGTTTCGTGCGGGCGCGCCTGTGGTATTGCGCTATCCCCAAGCGGTCAGGCCCTGGCAGCATGTGCTCGAGCCGCTCGCCGGCTATCTGATGCTCGCCGAGCGGCTCTGCGGCGAGGCGCCCCACGCGTTCGGCTCGAGCTGGAACTTCGGACCTGATGCCGCAGGCGAAGGGACGGTGCTGCGGGTGGCCTCGCTCGCTGCCAAGGCCTGGGACGATGGGGCCGCCGTACGTGTCGAACCAGCCGAAGCGAGCTACAAGGAGGCGGGC
>JANPDA010000315.1:0-11401 GCA_031431235.1 Hyphomicrobiaceae bacterium | reverse complement strand
GCGATACCGCTCGGCCAGCCCTTCTTCGCTGCGGACGCGCGCGACTACATGCTGACTGAGCCGATCTGGATGGATGCGAAAGGCTTGCTCCATCTCGACGAGCGGCCGGGGTCGAGATTCGAGATCGACGAGGAGTGGGTGAAAGCGACGCGAGTGGGCTAAGAGGAGCCAGACCCGGTCTATTCTGTTTGACGGAATGACCACCTCGAGGCTATGCTTCTCCATGATCCGCAGCTTCGCCGACAAGGAGATCGAAAGTCTCTTTCAGGACGAGGACGTTTCTCGTTTCCGTTCTTTCGAACGGCAGGCGCGCCGCAAGCTGCTTCTCCTGCACGCGGCTACCAGCCTCGACGACCTGCGGGTCCCTCCCGGAAACCGGCTCGAGGCGCTCAAGGGAGATCGGGCTGGGCAGCACTCGATCAGGATCAACAAGAAGTGGCGGCTCTGCTTTCGCTGGGAGGATGGTGACGCCCATGGCGTGGAGATCGTCGATTACCACTGAGGTTTGCTGACATGTCCGAGAGACTTGCTCCGATCCCTCCAGGCGAGGTCCTCCTCGAGGAGTTCATGCTGCCGTTCGGCGTCAGCCAAAACCGGCTCGCGCGCGATCTCGGGATACCCGTCAGCCGCGTCTCCGGAATCGTGAAGGGATCGCGCTCGATCACGGCCGACACGGCCTTGCGGCTCGCGCGCTTCTTCGGCACCAGCGCCGAGATGTGGCTGCGGCTCCAGATCGACTACGATCTGCGCATCGCGCAGCGGGCGTCCGGCCCGGACGTCCGAGCGAGCGTCAGACCGTTGACGGCGGCGTAACGATCACAACACCTTCTCGTACACAACCTTCCCGTCCCCCGGGCGGTAGAAGTCCGGGATCACGGCGACCTCGCGGAAGCCGGTCCTCGCATAGAACGCGCGAGTGGGAGCATAACGCTCGCTCGAGGAGGTCTCGGCATAGTGGCGCGACGCCCCCATCGCCCGCATCGCATCCTCCGCGCGGGCAAGCAGCTGCCGGCCGAGGCCACCGCCCTGGCGCCCGGGGCCGACGGCGATCCAGTACAGGTCGAAAGCGCTTTCAGTGCCCGCGATCGGCCCGAAGCAGGCGTAGGCAGCGAGCTGCCCGCACTCCTCGGCGAGCACGAACTCGTAGCCGGACGCGGGCCCTTTCGCGATCCGCTCCTCCACCAGCTCGGCGGCAATGGCGACCTCCTCGACGGTGAAAAAGCCGGTCGCTGCCACCAGGTCGCGGATCGAGCCGATGTCGGGCTCGGCGACGGCGTTGCGCCACGAAAGTCCGCTCGGCATCAGGCCGCCACCGCCTCGCCGGGTGCATCGAGCTCGCGGACGGGGCGACGGTCGTGCTTCTCGCCAGCGGGCACGACCAGAGGCGCCGGCGCTTGGCGTCCGCCGCGCAACACTGCCGACGTGACAATCCCGCGGATCAGCTCCCCATAGCCGCAGCCTGCCGACTCGGCTGCCGCCGCGAGTCCGGCATCCTCCGAGATGCACGGATTGGTGTTGACGTCGATGACGCTCGGGCGACCTTGGGCATCGACCCTCACATCGACGCGGGCGTAGCCGGTGATCCCGAACAGGCTCCAGACGCCGCCGCAGATACGCTCGAGCTCGGCTGCAAGCGCAGGCTCCCTCGTCTCGACCCCGAAGCGGCGCGGCGTGTGGTGATACTCGTAGCTTTCCTCGTTCCACTTGGCGTCGTAATCGACGATACGCGGCCGGCCGTGGGCAAAACCCTCGAAGATGATCTCGGGCATGGGCAGGATCTCGACCTCGCCATCCGTCTCGATGAGCGAGATGTTGAACTCCCTGCCATCGACGAAAGCTTCCGCGAAGAAGCGCCCGCCGTGAGCATGCTCGCGCCGGCTGATCTCAGCCGCGGCGTCGGCGGCTTTCACCACCGAGCGCGCGTCGATGCCGATGGACGCGTGCTCGTCGACGGATTTCACCATCACGGTGAGATCGTCGGGCAGGCCGCCGCCCCGGTCGCTCCAGGCCGGTGTCGGGAGCCCCGCATGGCTGAGCAGCTGCTTTACGCGCAGTTTGGAGGCCGTGGCCGTGATCGTGTCGAAGCTCGCCCCCGTGTAGGCGACACCCAGTCGCTCCAGCATCGCCGGCACCACGCTCGCCATCCGCATGTCGCAGCCGAGCGCCTCGACCAGATTGAACACCGCCATCGGGCGCTTCCCGGCCAGTCTGGCGATCGGCGCGAGGTCGAGCCCCAGCCGCACCACCTGGGTGCGATAGCCGAGCCGGCGCAGCGTTCCCGCAACGCTGCGCGCGGCAACGATGGTATCGACCTCGTCGGGCCGGCCCTCGGTCGCCCCGTGGATGACGGGAACGAATGCCCTCTCGCCCATGGCGTCACCCGGCCTTTCGCTTGGCAGCTTTGCGGCCTACGCCGAGGCGCTTGACCGCGGCCTCGATGATCCAGCCGATCAGCTCGTCGTAGGAATGACCCGCGAGCGTTGTCAGGATGGGTAGATCCGAATGCGTCGGGTGAAGGCCTGCGATCGGATTGGCTTCCATGAACACCGGGCTGCCACGGGCATCCGAACGGAAGTCGATCCGGCAGGAATCCTGGCACCCCAGCGCCCGGTAGGCGGCGAGCCCACGCTCCCCCACCAGCCGCGCTTCGTCGTCGTCCACGCGCACGTAGCTGCAGAGCGTCTCGCTCTCCTCCTTGTTGCGCATGGAATAGACGCCATCGTCGGCATCCGCTTTCAAAAGGATCTCCATGACGGCGATGACGCGGGCATCCGTGCCATTGCCGACGATGCCGACCGTGAACTCGCGGCCCGGCAGATAGGCTTCGACCAGCGCGGGTTGGCGAAAGCGATGGACGAGCGCGCGAGCGGCGTTGCGCAACTCCGCCTCGTTGGCGACGCGGGACCCGAGCTCGCAGCCTTTGCCGGTACCTTCCGCGAGTGGTTTCACGAAGGCCGGATAGTGCGTCCAGCCCGACAAATCCTCATTCCCGGTCTCGACCGTCATGTAGGCTGCTGTCGGGATGCCGGCCTCCTTCACCAAGCGCTTGGCGACGGCCTTGTCGAGGCAAACCGCCATGGTGAGCGGATCGGAGAAGGCATAGGGCTGGTCGTAGAGCTCGAGCAATGCCGGCACCTGCGCCTCGCGCGAGCGGCCCTCGAGCCCTTCCGCGATCGAGAACACCAGATCCCAGCGCTCGCCCATGACGAGGCGCTTGGCGAGCGCCTGACCACGGCCGATGCGGTCGACCGCGTGGCCGAGCCGCTGCAATGCGCCTTCCATCCCCTCGACCGTGGAGATCGAGTCGAACTCGACGGTCTGCTCCTCGCTGTAGCCGAGTGCGCGATAGTCGTCGCGCAAGTCGTAGACGAGACCGATCCGCATCAGAGCACCGCCTTCCGCAACGCCTGGGCGCAACCCGTCCCCTCGAGGGGATCGGTATAGCGATAGGACTTGCCTTCGAAATTCCTCAGGATCAGGTCATCGCCCTCGCGGCCGACGACATAATCCGGGAGCAACGGGATCTTGCCGCCGCCACCGGGAGCATCGACCACGTATTGCGGCACCGCATAGCCGGTGGTGTGACCGCGCAGGCCCTCGATCATCTCGAGGCCCTTGCTGATCGGCGTGCGGAAGTGCGAGGAGCCGGTGATCGGATCGCATTGGTAGAGGTAGTAAGGCTTGACACGGCGCATCAGCAGACCGTGGTAGAGCTGTTTCAGCGTTGCCACCTCGTCGTTGATACCTTTGAGGAGGACCGTCTGGCTGCCGAGCGGGATGCCCGCATCGGCGAGGCGCGCGGTCGACTCGGTGACCTCGGGCGTCAGCTCTGCCGGATGCGTGAAGTGGATGCTCATCCAGAGCGGATGATGCTTCTTCAGCATCCTCGTCAGCGCCTTCGTCACGCGCATGGGCAGCACCACCGGAACCTTCGTTCCGATCCGCACGAACTCCACGTGCTTGATCTGGCGCAGCCGGCCTAGCAGATAGTCGAGCTTGTCGTCGGCGATCGTGAGGGGATCGCCGCCGGACAGCAGCACGTCGCGGATTTGCGGGTGCGCCTCGATGTACTGGAGCGCCTGCTCCCACTGGCTCTTGGAGAACGAGTACTCGCCGCCCGCGTCGCCCACCATCCGCGAGCGCGTGCAGTAGCGGCAATAGGTCGAGCAGAACCCGGTCGCCAGGAACAAGACGCGGTCAGGATAGCGGTGCACCAGGCCCGGCACGGCCGAATCGTGGTCCTCGCCGAGCGGATCGTCGGCTTCGCCCGGAGTTTTCAGGTACTCGGTGCCGACCGGCAGATGGGTGCGCCGGAGCGCTTCCATGGGGTCGTCCCTGGAAAGCAGGCTGGCATAGTAGGGCGTGATGCCGACGGGCAGCGAGCCCTCGTGGCCGGCCACGGCCTCGCGCTCGTCGGGCGACAGCTCGAAAATGCGCTCCAGCTCGGCGAGCGACTTGATGCGCTTCCTGACCTGCCAGCGCCAATCGTTCCACTCCGCGGCCGAAGCCTCGGGAAAGAACTGCTTGGCGAACGCGCGCGTCTGCTCGCCGCGCGGAAACCGCTCGGCGGGCGCTTTGACACGTGCCTTGCTGGCCGCGGGAGCGAGGGCGCCCGGGCGGTTACGCAACGTATCGACAACAGTGTGGGTGAGAGAGAATGAAGATGTCGCCGCTGAGCGACAACTTGGAGGCTCGGCGATCTCGCCAAGGTCGAGCTTCATGGATCTGATCGATCTCCTGATTGCATGCCGTCCCTCGGCGACCATCGCCGTTCGTGGGTTTGCATGCGAAGCCGGCGCATATATGTGCGAAGCGACAGGGAATGCAAGTGGCGCAAACCACTCATCCAATCACAATTTTCGTGGGCTTCGACACGGTAGTCACGCAGCGGTCGCGGGGCGTGCCGTTCAAGTATTCAGGCGCCAGATCGCACCGTTGAGAAGTGAAGCGAAACCGACCCAGAATGCATAGGGAACGAACAGCAACGCGGCCGCGCGCGCGCGCGGCCAGACGACCACCGCATAAGTGACGATCACCACCAGCAGAAATACGATATCGACGAGCGCCAGATCGATTCGGTGCAACCCGAAAAACAAGTATGACCAGAGAGCGTTCGCCGCCATCTGGACGAACCAGAGGCTGGTCGCGAGGCCCAGCCCACAGGCTCGCCAAGCGAGCCAGCCCGAAACGGCGATCATCAGGTAGAGCAGCGACCAGACCGGAGCGAACAGCCAGCCGGGTGGCGTCCAGGCCGGCTTCTGCAGGGTCGCGTACCATTCACCCGGCATGAACTGGCTGCCAACGAGCGCGGCGAGGATCGTCAGGCCGGCGAAGATGGCGAAAGTGATGATGTGGCTCGTGGGCATCCGAAGCTTCCTGTGTGTTGGTCGCGTGCACGCTCTTGCCGGAACGCGGGTGGCCGGATCACCGCATGCATTCGATTCGCGGCTCACTCCACATTCGTCAACGCCGACACGTCGAGAAAGAGCTTGCCCTTGTGGTCGAGGCTTGTCGAGAAAACCCTGGCATGCTCCAACTCGAGCATCGTCGTGCCGAAATAGCATTCGCGGATCGGTCGCCGCACCTCCAACAGAGCCCGCTCCATCTCGTGCAGCCCGATGCCCGCGGCATCGAGGAGCGGTGCAAGTGTGAGCAATGCCTTGATGTCGTCCTCGGAGTGATCGGGGCTCAGCGTCAGGCTGGCACGGAGCCGGAGAACCTTCGGGCCGCGCGTGATGACCTCGACGAGCCCGAGGCCGGCGATCCTCGCCACGTAGCAATCGCCCTCCGGGCAGGTCACCGCCGGCTCGAGGCCATGCGGGGCAAGCACCGAGAGTATCGCCGCCTTGTCGGCGTTGGGCATGGGGTGCTCGGGATCGCCATAATGCTCCCAGACGAGGGAAGGCTTGTTCTCGACAAGTGCCCGCAGCAATAACGTGTAGGGAGCCTGCCCCAGCGTCCGGTACATGCCGAAAATGTCCCGCCGCTCGATCTCCTCGTACATACTGGCAACGCGGATCAGGTTGTGGTCGTGCGTCTCCTCCGAGACGATTCCCACCCAGCGCGAGCGCATTTTCGCGAACTCTTCCGCGGTCAAGACCGGCAGGTCCCGCAGGACCGCGCCACGCAGGTCACGCGGATCGCCGATATAGACGTCGTCGCGCTTCACACGCTCGCTACAGGGCCTGAAGATCCAGGTCACGACGTTCTGCTCGGCCGGGCTCTCTCGGAAGCCGTCGAAGGCGGTCGAGATCGAGATGTCGCGCAGGAAGTTGGCAAAGCTCAGCGCATGCTGGGAGGCGAGCATGCTGCGCACGTCGTCGACCGTGAAAGGCTGGCCCTGCATGAGGTCGGCGAACTGCTGATCGTAGCCCGGCTGGCTCCGGCCGAGCGCTTCGCCCACGACTTTGTAGATACGATCCATGCCGATGCGGTCGGCGCGCCGCTCCTCCTCGATCAGAGCTCGCCGGTCGAAGACCAGGCTGCCCTTGCGCAGCATCTTCTCGAACCAGGACAGCCCAATGCCCAGATGCGCGATCTCGTGCTCGAGGAGCAGGGCGAAGAAGGTTGCGGTGAACTCGAGCGAGGCTTCGTCCGGGTCCCTCGCGAGCCAGAGGTCGGCCAGCTCGCTGACGCTCTTCCAGCCGATTGCCGCAAGCTCCGGATCGCCTTTCAGCGAGAACCGGAGATTGGCGAGCTGCTGCAGCGTGGCAAGCACCAGATCCGACTCGGCGCCTGTCGCGGCATTGGGATCGCCGTGGTCGGCGAACATCAGCGTCTTCTGGTTCAACGCATTGACGAAGATGAAATCGAGCAGCAGATCGTCGATGAGGATGTAGCCGGCCGAGAGCGCTTTGGCATTGAGGCTGAGGCCCTTGGCCTCAGGATGGGCATCCGAGACGGCGAGATCGGCGGACGCCTGGTGCTTCAGAACGAAGATGGGAATGCAGCCAGCGTCCTGATCGAGGACGTTGACACAGATCCTGTTGCCACCATCTGCCGGCACGTAGCGCTCGAGGATTCTGGTGTAGCGGTCGGAGGTCCATCCACTTTCGACAGCAGTCCGGGGGAACCCATCGATCTGGGCGGCGACATCGGTGGCGCTGGCTCCCACGACTGCGCCGAGCATCAGGCAGAGGCCAGAGCCCGCGCGAGAAATCCAACAAGAACTGCAACCCATGATCGCCCCCACACGCCGAACGGAACAGGGAATGCAAGGTCAGGCTTTTTTCCCTGCGCCCTCGAAGAATGCGAGCAGGTTGTTGAAGAAGAAACCGTTCTGGAAACTGATGATACCCAGCAGCAACAGGCTCTCGATCTCGTTGATCGCATCGAAAATTGCGTACATGGCGAGCGGCGACAGCACGGCTGCAAGGACCGCGTCGCGTGCCGAGAAGGCCTGGCTCAGCGCCTTGCCGGAAAACACGGTCTGCATGATCGCCTTGGAATAAATTCCAAAGAATGTCGCAGCCGTCAGAATCACCGTCGGGAACAGCTGCGTTCCCTGGCCCACATCGGTCGCACCCAAACCTACAGTGCTCGTCAGTATTGCTCCTGCCGCATACTCGACTGCCAGAATGATGGCAACGGCAACCGTGACGATGAGCGCCATATTCGTCCCGCCGATCAAGAATTGTTGCCGACCTATATGCTTGGCGACCAATCCCGTCAATGACAGGCTTCTCCGGGCTCTCAGGTCGTGCCGCTTTGCAGCACCGCCACGTAGAAGCCGTCCGTCCCGGTCGAAGCCGGCGACAGGAACAGCGATCCGGCCGACGAGGCTGCGGGCAACGTCGCTTCCTTGCCAGCGACCGCCTGCCAGAGCGGCTCCATCGGCACGAGCGCGAACTCAGGGTGGGCCTCGCGGAACGCGGCCACCTGTCCCTCGTTCTCCTCGGCCAGCAGCGAGCAGGTGACATAGACGAGGCGTCCGCCCGGCTTCACGAACCGGGCCGCATCACCCAGGATCGTGCGCTGCTCCTGCTTGCGCTTGGCGAGCGCTTCGGGCGAGAGGCGCCACTTCGCCTCGGGCCGCCGCCGCCAGACGCCGGTGCCGGTGCATGGCGCGTCGACCAGCACCAGATCCATCCGACCGGCGAGATCGTCGAGCGCGCCCGGCCTCGGCGGGCGGACTTGCACGTTGCGCACGCCTGCGCGCTGAATGCGCTGGTGAATGGGGCCGAGCCGGTGGCGATCGGCGTCGTGGGCGTAGATCTGGCCTTTGTTGGCCTTGGCTGCGGCCATGGCGAGCGTCTTGCCGCCACCGCCCGCGCAATAGTCGAGCACCTGGCCATTGGCCGGATGGGCGGCCGCCGCGACCAGCGCCGCGAGCTGGGACGCCTCGTCCTGGAACTCGATCCAGCCGGCTTGAAAGGCGGCCTCGGGCTGCAGGTTGGGCGTCCGGCCCGCTCCGTCGGCAGGCGGCACGCGAACCCCGACCGGGGATAAGAGCGTCGCCGTCGCTTTGAAGGGTTCGAGCGCCTTCAAGACCCGCTCACGCGAGGCTTTCAAGGTGTTGCAGCGGATGTCGGCGGGCGCCCGTTGGCAGAGTGCCTGCCCTTCCGCGATCGCCCGGTCCCCGAAGCGATCGACAAATGCTGGCCAGAGCCACTCGGGCACGTTGGCCTGAATGTGGGCCGGCGCAGCAGCGGTATCGCGCATGAGCCCGGAGCGCTCATCCTCGCTCGAGGGCGAGGGCGCGTGATCCACGCCATCGCACAGGGCTACGACCTGCTCCACATCGAGCTTCCAGGCGAGCGCGGCGGTGCCGAGCGCGAGCGCTCGCGGCGTGTCGGCAGCCATGCGCCAGCCGGTCGAGAGCCTATGTCTCAGTGCGTCATAGACGAGCGCCCCGATTGCAGCCCGATCGCCCGAGCCCGCGAACCGGTGCGACTTGCCCCAGTCGGAGAGGGCGTCCGCCACGGGCCGGTGGCGGGTGAGGATGTCGTCCAACACCTCGATCGCGCCGGAGAGGCGGCCTGCAGGCCTCATGGCTGGTTCGCCTCGCTGCATGCGGCCACGTAGTCGGCGAGCGTCGCGTCGAGCCGGCGCGCGAGCAGACCGGCGAACGCATCCTTGTCGCCCGAGAGCTGAGCGTGCTCGATCGCGTCGATATAGGCCTTGCGGTCGTCCAGCCGCACGGCGACCGGCGGATAGCCACCACGGATCAGCATCAGGTTCATGAGGAGGCGCGCCGTCCGTCCGTTGCCATCGGCGAAAGGGTGAATGGCAACCAGCCGCAGATGGGCTTCGAGCGCCGTTTCATAGTCGTTGCCGCTCGCCTCGAGCCATGCTCCGAGCCCGGCCATCAAGTCTGGAATCTTCGCCGGATTGGGGAATACGACCGCCGAGCCGGCAATGCGCCGCGGCAGCCGGCTGTACACTCCAGCGATCGCAGGCTTCGACCGCAGCACCACGCGGCGGTGCAGCTCCACCACATCGCTCTCGCCGATCGCCCGTCCCGCCGACGCCAGCCCGCGCATGTACCCAACCGCCGCGTAGAGATCCTGCGCCTCGAGGTGCTCCTCGAGGAGCTTGCCGCCAACCGTTATTCCCTTCTCGATGACGAGCGCGGTCTCGGAATGGCTCAGCGTGTTGCCCTCGATCGCATTCGAGGTGTAGGTCAGCTCGACGTCATAGTAGTGCCGGAGCCCTTCGAGCGCAGCCCCCCAGAGCGGCCGATTGGCGTCCAGTTGCTCCTTTTTCTCGCGGATCGCCGCCGCGAGAGCATCCTCGATCATGTCGACCCCGGATAGTTCGGGCTCTCGCGGGTGATCGTCACGTCGTGGGTGTGGCTTTCGCGCAGCGATGCGCTCGAGATGCGGATGAACTCGGCTTTGTCGTGCAGTTCGGGGATGGTGCGGGCACCCACATAGCCCATGGCGGCCCTGAGACCGCCCACGAGCTGGTGCAGCACGCTGCCGAGCGGGCCCTTGAAGGGCACCTGCCCCTCGATGCCCTCGGGCACCAGCTTCAAGGTGTCCTTCACCTCTTGCTGGAAATAGCGGTCGGCCGAGCCGCGCGCCATCGCGCCCACCGACCCCATACCACGATAAGCTTTGTAGGAGCGGCCCTGGTAGAGATAGACTTCTCCGGGGCTCTCGTCGGTGCCGGCGAGCAGCGAGCCGATCATCGCCGCGTCGGCACCAGCCGCGATCGCCTTGGCGAGGTCGCCCGAATATTTGATGCCGCCATCGGCAATGACGGGAATGCCCTGGCGGCTGGCGGCCTCGACCGCATCGAGGATCGCCGTCAATTGCGGCACGCCGACACCGGCGACGATCCGTGTGGTGCAGATCGAGCCCGGCCCGATCCCGACCTTGACGGCATCCGCGCCGGCATCGATCAGCGCCTTGGCGCCGTCGCCCGTCGCGATGTTGCCGGCGAGCACCTGCACCCCGTTCGATTGCCGCTTGATGCGCTCGACCGCGTCCAGCACGCGCTTGGAATGGCCGTGCGCCGTATCCACGACCAGCAGATCGACGCCGGCCGCGATCAGCCGCTCGCTGCGGGCAAAGCCTTCATCGCCCACGGTCGTTGCCGCCGCTACCCGTAGACGCCCCTCGGCGTCCTTGCAGGCATGGGGGTTGAGCGCGGCCTTCTCGATGTCCTTGACCGTGATCAGGCCGATGCAGCGATAGGCGTCGTCGACGACGATCAGCTTCTCGATCCGGTGCTTGTGCAGGAGGCGCTTGGCCTCGTCCTTGCTCACGCCTTCGCGCACGGTGATGAGCTTGCCCGTCGTCATCAGCTCGGCGACCGGCTGGCCCGGATCGGTCGCGAACCGCACGTCGCGGTTGGTCAGGATGCCAACGAGGCGTCCCTCGCGCTCGCCTTTCTTGGCCGGCTCCACCACCGGGATGCCGGAGATGCGGTGGCGCTCCATCACCGCGTGGGCATCGGCGAGCGTGGCCGTGGGATGGATGGTCACCGGATTGACCACCATGCCGCTTTCGAACTTCTTCACCTGCGCGACCTGGTCGGCCTGCTGCTCAGGCGTCAGATTGCGATGGATCACGCCGATCCCGCCCGCCTGTGCCATGGCGATGGCGAGGCGGGCTTCGGTCACAGTGTCCATGGCGGACGACAGGATCGGGATATTGAGGCTGATCTGGCGGGTGACGCGGGTCGCCGTGTCGGTCTCGCCCGGCATCACCTCGGAGGGGCCCGGCCGCAGCAGCACATCGTCGAACGTCAGCGCCGTCTCGGCTGCAATGACGCGGGGCCGCTTCGCCATGTTCGATCTCCCGGACTGAGTGCGCCGCCGTACGGGCGTCCTGGCTTCTAGTGTCCTGTCTCCGAAATACGCTCAACCTCGCAGTGTCCTCTGAAGCGTATTTCGGAGATGAAAGGACACTAGCAACTCTATGATTCTAGTGTGGTTTCGCCTCGCAAATGCCAT
>JANPDA010000314.1:0-27276 GCA_031431235.1 Hyphomicrobiaceae bacterium | reverse complement strand
GGCGCCGACGGCATCGGCGGGGCGACCAGCGAGCTGCTGGCGTCCGAGGGAGCAAGGGTGTTCGTCCTCGACGTCGATGGCGTCAAAGCAGACAGGCTCGCCGCGAGACTGACCGCCGCTGGCAGATCGGCAACCGCCATCGCCGCCGACGTGACCGACGAGAGCCAGCTGACAGCGGCTTTCGACCAGGTGATCAGCGAGGCGGGACAAATCGATGTGCTGATGACGATTGCCGGCGGCAGCCAGGAAGGCCTCGTCGCCGATCTGGGCAGCGAGACCTGGGACCGGCTCTACGCCCTCAACCTGCGCAGCACGGCGATCGCCTGCCGGCTCGCGTTGCGCTCGATGCAGCCCCAGCGCTCGGGCGCGATCGTCACCATGTCATCGATCTCGGGTCTGCGCGGCGACCCCGGCTGGGCTGTCTACAACGCGATGAAGGCCGCGATCATCAACCTGACCCAATCGCTCGCCTGGGAGGCGGGCCGCTTTGGCATCCGCGTCAACACCGTCTGTCCCGGACCAATCGCAACTCCGCGCATGCTCGACTCGCTCGAAGACAAGTCGATGATGGCCGCCTATGACCGCGCGACCGCCATCGGGCGCATGGGCCGGGCCGAGGAGGTCGCGTCCGCCATGGCATTTCTCGCCTCGAGCGATGCCTCCTTCATCACGGGTGCCAGCCTCGTCGTCGATGGCGGTCTCACCGCACGCACCGGTCAGCCAGTTGGCTTCGACCAGCGTGGGAGCTGAGGAGAGCGTCGCCGACTGCTTGCCGTCAACCCGAGGATCGTCCCGGAGCACCAATGGAAACGACTGTCGCCAAGGCCCTGAAAGTGCTCGAGGAGCTGGCCGCCATCGATGGGGCTGCCCCGATGACTGAGATTGCCAGGCGTTGCGGCATCACCAAGAGCAATGCACACCGGCTGTTGAAGACGCTCGAGCAGCACCACTTCGTCCGGCAGGACCCACAGAGTAAAGCCTACGAGCTGACATTGCGCCTCTGGGAGCTGGGCGTGCGCGTCTACGATCGCCTCGACTTGAGGGCCATCGCCGCGCCTCAGCTCATCAAGCTGGCAAAGGCGACGAACGAGTCGGTGCATCTCTCGGTGCTCGAGGCGGACGAGGCCGTCTATATCGACAAGGTCGACAGCACCCATGCCGTGCGGGCCTATATCCGCATCGGCGAGCGGGCCCCCGCCTATTGCGTCGCCACCGGCAAAGCCATGCTCGCCTACCAGCCGCCCGCGGTCGTGGCGCGCGCCTGCCGCCGGATGCGTCGCTTCACGCCCGTGACGGTTGCGAGCCGCAAGGCGCTGGCCGTGGAGCTCGATGTCATTCGCGGCCGCGGCTATTCGATGACGTTCGGTGAATGGCGCGAAGGCGCCATCGGCATCGCCGCGCCCATCACCAATCGGTCCGGAGAGGTCGTCGCCGGCATCGGCATCGCCGGACCCGAGCACCGCATGCGCAAGGCCGACAGCGAGATGCTCGTCGCCTCCGTGTTGCGCGCCGCCCGCGAGATCTCGCGCGGGCTCGGTGGGCTGCCGGTCGAGGCTGCGGCCGCTATTGCCGAGGCCCCCGCCGGCAAGGCGCGGGCAAGCCGTCGCCTGCCATCCCGCGCCTGATCACCAACCGCCCGAGGAACCAGGACCGATGAAGCCCCCCAAGAAGCAGCGCAACGCCGAGCCAGGTTTCTCCACGCGTGCGATCCATCTCGGCTACGACCCGGCCAGTGAGAAGGGCGCACTGACGCCTCCGATCTTCATGACCTCGACCTACGCCTTCGAGAGTGCCGAGGAGGGCGGCGCGCTGTTTCGCGGCGAGAAGGCAGGCTACATCTACGGCCGCACCCGAAATCCGACGCAATCCCTCCTCGAGCAGCGGGTCGCGAGCCTGGAAGGCGCCGAAGCCGGCCTGGCCGTCGCCTCGGGCATCGGCGCGCTGTCGGCAACCATGTGGACACTGCTGAGCGCCGGTGACGAGGTGGTGATCGACCCCACGATTTATGGCTCCTCCTTCGCCTTCTTCACACAAGGTCTCACCCGGTTCGGCGTCACGACCCGCCTCGCCGACCTGACGGTTTCCGGCTCATTGGAGAAGGCGCTCACCAAGCGGACCCGCGTCGTCTTCCTCGAGACGCCTGCCAACCCCAATCTGCGGGTCATCGACATCGCAGCCGTGGCGAGGGCCGCACATGCGATCGGGGCGACCGTCGTCGTCGACAATACCTTCTGCTCGCCGGCCCTTCAGCGCCCCCTCGAGCACGGCGCCGACCTCAGCCTGCACTCCGCCACGAAATACCTGGGCGGCCATGGCGACCTGCTCGCCGGGCTGGTCGTCGGCAAGCAGGAGACGATCAACAAGATTCGCAGCGTCGGCTTGCGCTGGCTGACCGGGGCAACCATCTCGCCGTTCAACGCGTTCCTGATCCTGCGCGGCCTGAAGACGCTCGAGTTGCGGATGGCGGCTCACTCGGCCTCGGCCCTGGCGGTCGCCGAGTTGCTCGCTGGCCACGAGGCGGTCGGGCAGGTCTCCTATCCCGGCCTCGAATCCTTTCCACAGCACGAGCTCGCCAAACGCCAGATGTCGCGCTCGGGCGGCCTCATTGCTTTCGAGCTGAAAGGGGGCCTGGCGGCGGGCCTGCAATTCATGAACCGCCTCACCATGGTCACGCGCGCCGTCAGCCTGGGCGATGCGGAGACATTGGTGCAGCATCCCGCCAGCATGACGCATTCGACCTACTCCCCCGAGGAGCGCGCCGAGCATGGCATCGGCGACGGCCTGATCCGGCTCTCGGTCGGCCTGGAAAACGTCGAGGACATCCTCGATGACATCGCCCAGGCGCTCGGCTGATCGCGAGCCGCTGGCCCAATGTTGGAGCGCAGGCTCCAAAGCACTTCGGCAAAGAAGGACGCACAGACGCTTGCACAGCGAGAGTGCGGCCGCTATCCTGTTCCTATCCGTGCGACCTGCGCTGTGAACGCACCGCGTCCGGCGCGCTGGTCCGCGCCATAGGCCACCTTAGCTCAGTTGGTTAGAGCACCAGATTGTGGATCTGGGGGTCCCCGGTTCGAGCCCGGGAGGTGGTACCAATTTCGACGAGGCCTCAGTCGTAGAACTCGGGCGCCAGCCTCAGCGTCTGCACCAGATTGGGATCGTGCAGCAGGATCAGCTCGGCGCGGCGCTCGGCCGCGATCCGTTTCAACCGGCGGATCGAGGGCAAGGCCTCGTCCGGCGCGGCGGTCTCGCCCGGCGAGATTTCCTCGGCGAAATTCTCCCAGAGGTCACCCGCATCGCAGGTGAGGATCTTGCTGCCGCCATGGGGCAGCTCGACCGCGAACGACTGGTGGCCGGGCGTATGGCCGGCCGTCAGCAACCCCTCGAGGCCCGGCATCACCTGCCAATCGCCATCGACGATATTCCAGCCGAGCCCCGCCATGTCGAAGTCGGCATTGCGCACGGCGATGTTGCCATGGACTCCGAACGCCCAGTCGTGCTCGCGGCGCTGGATCGAGATCCGCGCATGGGTGAAATGCCTGAGCTCGCCGGTGTGATCGATGTGGACGTGGCTGAGGATCAGATGGCCGATATCGGCGGGCCGCACGCCGAGGGCCCCCAGTTGCAGCAGCAGCTCATGCTCCGGCAGCACCACCGGCAGCGCGGGGTAGACGTGCCGGCCATAGTTGCGCTCGGCGAGCTCGGGGTCGCGCAACACCGCCAGATTGAGCCCGCAATCGATCAGCACATACCCCTCGGTGGTATCGAGCAGATAGGCGCAGATCGGCTCGGCGAGTATGAAGCGCTGGCCCCGCCCCTTGGTCGAGACGCTCTTGGGCAGGAACTCGTAGCCGCACAACAATACGTAGAGCCGTCTGACGCTGGTCACCGCTTTACCCCCAGGTTGGCGCACCAGGGTGCGCTCTTGCCATTCGTGATGCCCATGCTATGGGTTTTGGATACGCAGATACAAGATTCAAGATGGAGCCTCGCCGCCCAAGGCATCGGGCTGGCGACGTCCGGCCCGATGGAGGAGAGCATGCCGATCAATCGCCGTGACGTGTTGAAGCTTGCCGCGATGGCGGTCGCAAGCGCATCGGCTTTGGGGCTCGCGTCCTTCGGAGGTCGCGCTGCCGGCTCACTGCGCATGCGTGGCATCTTCGAGACGCCGATGGAGGAGCCCTTCGTCACCCAGATCCACCTGGCGATGGCAAAGCTCGCGGGCGAGATGGGACTCGACTACCAGCACTCGGAATCGGTCAAGGCTGCGGACTTCTCGCGCGTTCTCAGGCAGTGGTGCGAGGAGGGCGTCGAGCTGATCGTCGGCGACGCTTATGGGACCGAGCAGATCTGCCGCCGTGTCGCCAAGGACTATCCAAAGACGGCCTTCTCCATGGGCTCGGCAGCAGGCGTGACGGAGCCGAATTTTTCGACCTTCTATGGCGTCACGACCGAAGCGGCCTACCTCGCAGGAATGCTGGCGGCCTGGATCTCCAAATCGGGCAGGATCGGAGTGGTTGCGGGCCCGGCGACGCCATCCACCTACGGGCTGCTCAACGCCTATCGGGCTGGCGCCAAGGAGGTGAAGCCGGGTATCGTCTTCAAGGCGGCCTATATCGGCTCCTTCTTCGACCCACCCAAAGCCAAGGAAGCCTCGATCGCCATGATCGAGCAAGGCGTCGACGTGATCTATGCCGAGCGCATCGGTGTGATCGAGGCATGTGCCGAGAAGGGCGGGCTCGCCATCGGCAACATGACGGACCAATCGGCCATCAACCCGAACGTGGTGGTGACGAGCGTCATCTGGGACCCCTATCCCGTCATCAAGGCGTCCGCCGAGCAGGTGCGGGCCGGCACTTTCAAAGCGCAGGATTTTTCCGCCCTCGAGAACATTGCCAATGGCGGCAACTACCTCGCGCCCTATGGCGCCTTCGAGGACAAGGTGCCCGCCGACGTCAAATTCAACATCAAAAAGCGCCACCGGGAGTTCGCCGGCGGCCATTTCAAGGTGGCCTACGACGAGAGCGAGACGAAGTCGGACTAGTGTTCCGGCCCATTCGTTCGGTACCCCAAACGAATGGCCAGCGCGCTAGCCAACTCTATGTTTGTGTTCCGTCTTTCCATTCATTGATCCAGCTTCGCCGGAATCGAACGAATGGGAGGTAACACTAGAGCCGGTCGCCATTTGGAGCCTCCGGTTGCCGACAGTGTCAGCTTCAGCGTGCCTGGGGAGCATGGATTGATCTTGGCCGCAAACGTGCCGCTCCTCGAGATGGCCGGGATCGAGAAGCGCTTTGGCGACGTGCTGGCCAATCGTGCCGTCGATCTGAAGCTGCACGCCGGCGAGGTGCTGGGCCTGCTCGGCGAGAATGGCGCCGGCAAGACCACACTGATGAACATCCTGTTCGGCTTCTACCGGGCCGACGCCGGGCGTATCAGCATTCGCGGCAAGCAGGCCGTGATCGCCTCGCCAGCCGACGCGATCGCCCATGGCATCGGCATGGTTCACCAGCACGCCCATGTGGTGGACCGCCATTCGGTCGCGGAGAACCTCCTCGTCGGCTGGCCCGGCCAGGGTTTGCGCCTCGACCATGGGCTGGTGGCGAGCCGGCTCGGCGAAATCGGGGCAGCCTACGGATTGGTGCTCGATCCCGCACGCAAGGTCGCCAGCCTCAGCGTCGGCGAGAAGCAACGCCTCGAGATCGTGAAGGCGCTTTTTCGCGGCGCCCGCATACTCATCCTGGACGAGCCGACCTCGGTGCTGACGCCCCTGCAGGCCGAGGGTCTGTTCAAGGCGATCCGCGCCATGATCGCGGACGGTGTCGGCGTCATTTTCATCAGCCACAAGCTGAACCAGGTGCGTGCGATTACGAGCCGTGTGATGGTGATGCGCCGGGGCGCGGTCGTGGCAGCCCTCCCGAACGAGGGCTCGCTCACCAATGCACGCCTCGCCGAGCTGATGTGCGGCCACGAGCTGAAGCCGGTACGTCGTGAGGCCGTGAGCGTTGGCCCAATCCGGATCGAAGCGCGTGGGCTCGTGCTCCAGCGCCATGGGCAAGGGGCCGGACCATCGCCTGCGATCGAGCTTGCCATTCGTGGTGGCGAGATCCTGGGTCTCGCCGGCGTCTCGGGCAATGGCCAGGTGCAGTTGGCAGAGGCACTCGCCGGGGTGAGGCCTGCCCCACGAGGCACGTTGCTCGTCGACGGCATGCCCGTGCCACGCCCGAGCCCACGCTCGCTGCAAGGGCTCGGGCTCGCCTATATCCCCGAGGACCGCTTGGGGGCGGGGCTCGTCGCCGGCTTGCCACTCGAGGCCAGCATGGTGCTGCCGCGCATCCACATGGCCCCCTTCAGCCACTCCGGCATCGTCGACCGGCGGGCAATCCGGGCATTTGCACAACGCCAGATCGAGGCCTACAGCATCCGGCCGTCGAGCCCCGGCATTGCGACGGGTCTGTTCTCGGGGGGCAACCAGCAGAAGGCGATCGTCGCCCGCGAGCTGGCGTTCGAGCCGAGGATCCTGATCATCGCGCAACCGACGCGCGGCCTCGATGTCTCGGCGAGCGAGCTCGTTCACCGCGAGATCATGAAGTTGCGGTCGAAAGGCTGCGCCATCCTCCTCATCAGCGACGACCTCGACGAAATCCTGCAGCTTTCGGATCGTATTGCCGTCCTCTACGAGAGCGCCATCGTGCACGAGGCGACAGCGGACGCGATCGACGCCGCCGCAATCGGCCTTGCCATGACATCGGGCACGATCGCCGCGCGATCCAGCGCGCCAGCGCGGTTGGAGGTCCAGCCATGCTGAGGCTGTCGTTCGAGCGTCGCGACGAAACGTCGGTTGTGCGCAACCTCATGCTCCCGGTCGTCGCCGTGGCAGCGAGCCTCGTCCTCTGCAGCGGCCTCATTCTGCTCGCTGGGACCAATCCGATCCTCGCCTATTGGACGATTGTGAAATCGGCTTTCGGCGGCAAGATCCCGATCACCGAGACGTTGGCGAAGGCCTCGCCCATGGTGCTGACCGGGCTGGCTGCGGCAGTCGCGTTCCGCGTGCGCTTCTGGAACATCGGAGCTGAAGGTCAGCTCCTCGTCGGCGCCATGCTCGCCGCCTTCATCGGCGCGCGCTCGGAATTGCCGGCGGCCTCGCTGATACCGCTGATGCTGGTCGCAGGGGCTGGCGGCGGCGCGCTCGCGGCGATGCTACCCGCTTTCATGAAGACGCGGCTGAAGGTGGACGACGTCGTGAGCACGCTGATGCTCAATTTCATCATTCTCTATGCCATGATGGCGCTGCTCTCGGGGCCGTGGAAGGACACCACGACGGGCTGGCCGGATTCACCCGATATTCTCGGCGCGGCCGAGTTCCCCAACCTCTGGCGCGGCACACGGCTGCATCTGGGCGTGCTCGTCGGCGCGTTGGCCGCGGTTGCAACCTGGCTGCTGGTACGCTGGACGACGCTCGGCTTTGCCATCGACGCCGTGGGCGAGAACGCGCGCGCGGCCCACCATGCCGGCCTCGATGTCCAGCGCGTGACGCTTTCGGCGGCCGCCATCTCGGGGGCTCTCGCCGGCCTGGCAGGTGTCGGCGAGGTCGGCGGGATCCAATACCAGGTGATGGGCTCGATCTCGCCGGGCTATGGCTACTCCGGGCTCGTCGTCGCCATGCTCGCCCGCCTCAATCCACTCGGCGTCGTGCCGGCCGCGATCTTCCTGGCCGCGATCACGGCTGGGGCCGACGAGATGTCGCGACAGACGGGGGTCCCTGTATTCCTCGCCGACGTCATCCAAGGCGTGACCTTGCTGACGATGTTGATCGCTCTGATTTTCGCGAGTCATCGGCTGCGGATCGGCTGGCGAGCAGGGCGGCGCGCATCATGATCCTCGATCAGATCCTGCAGGTCGGGTTCTTCGCCGCAGCGGTGCGGCTTGCCGTTCCCCTCGTCCTCGGTGCATTGGGTGAGGTGTTCGCCGAGCGGGCGGGCGTGCTCAACCTGGGCATCGAAGGCATCATGCTGCTCGCCGCGATGGTCGGGTTCACAGCCGCCTATTTCTCGGGCTCGTTGTGGCTGGGCGTGTTGGCCGCGGCGGCGACCGGGCTCGTCATGGGTCTCGTCATGGCGCTCTTGTGCGTGGTGCTCGGTCTCGACCAGACGGTCGTGGGCATCGGCGTCACCATGACGGCTTCGGGCCTGGCCTATTTTAGCTATCGGCTCATCTTTGGCGACGGCTCGATCCCGCCCTCGGTGCAGCCTTTCCCGACCGTGCCGATACCCGGCCTTTCCGCGATCCCCTTCCTTGGACCGGTACTGTTCAACCAGTTCGCACTGACCTACATCGCCTTCCTGCTCGTGCCGCTGGCATCGTGGTTCCTGTTCCGCACGCCAGCGGGCCTCGCGCTCAGGACGGTCGGGGAAAATCCCTATGCGGCGGCTTCCGCCGGCATCGATGTCGGCTGGACGCGGACACGAGCGCTGATGATCTCTGGGACGCTCGTGGGCCTCGCCGGCGCCTACCTCAACCTCGCTGCCTTCTCCTCGTTCAGCTTCGGCATCGTCTCCGGGCGCGGCTGGATTTGCCTCGCCCTCGTCGTGCTGGGCCGCTGGAACCCCTGGAGTTGCGTCGGCGCGGCGCTGCTCTTTGGCGCGGTCGACGCTCTGCAACTGCGCCTGCAGACGAGCGGGGCGATCGACGTCCCCTATCAGCTGCTGCTGATGCTGCCCTATGTTGCAACGCTGATCGCCATGACGTTGAGCGCACGCAACGCGCATGCTCCCGCAGCCCTGATGAAGCCGTTCCGCAGCGAGGACCGCTGAGCAGCCCGGGTCCGGACCGCTTGCGCCGAGCCTCGTTGGTCTGGTATGGTCTCTCAATGGTCTCATTGGTCCGAACGCAGATCGAAAGCATCACGCTCGACGAGCCGCGGTTCCTCGTGATCGCCGGCATGATCGAGCTTCAGGTCGTCGCCGGGGAAATCGCGCGCGGCGCCCGACTGATGTCCGAGCGCGATCTCTGCAAGCGGTTCGGCGTCAGCCGCGTTACCATCCGAAGGGCCCTCAACGAGCTGCGAAAGCGCGGCTTCGTGGAGCCCGACGGTGTCCGCGGCTGGTTCGTGACCTCCGCCGTCGGTGAGCCCAATCTGCTGATGGGCTTCAGCGAGATGGCACGTGCTCGCGGGCTGCGGCCGAGCTCGAAGGTCATCAGCGCTCGCGTCCGTCCTGCCACGCTCGATGAATCCGAGGATCTGGCGATCGCGCCGGGGGCCGACATCTTCGAGCTTGAGCGGATCCGGCTCATCGATGGCGTTGCGGTCGGACACGAGCGATCTCGCATCGTGCTCCACCTCGCTCCGGCGCTGCCGGGCGGCGATTATGCCACGGCTTCCCTCTACGACGCTCTGCGCCGCGCCGGCGCCGCTCCCCACAGCGCCGACTATGTGCTGCAGGCCGTCGGCGCGAGCCGCGAGGATGCGTGCCGCCTCGATGTCCAGGAGGGCTCTCCCGTCCTGCTCGCCACGGCGACCACCTCGACGGCATCGGGACGTCGGCTCGAGCTCTCCCGCAGCTTGTTCCGCGGCGACCGTTACCGGTTCCGCACCACACTGCTTGCGATGCGACCGAGGTAGCGGATGGATACGCGCCAGTCAGATACCACTTGGAGCCCATTCTCGGACCAGAGTCCTGGACGGCTTCGGCAAGGGGGCCGCTGACATGTCGGCCGTCCTCGGCATCGACCTGGGCCTCAGCAGCGTACGAGCCGCCGTCGTCACGCGCGATGGCCGTCTGATCGGACGCGGCCGGGCGGCCCAACCACCGCTGGTCGGTCGTGGCGGGCGCGCCGAGCGCACTGTCAGCGATTGGACGACGACCATTCCCGTGGCGGTCGGCGAAGCGCTTCGAGCGGCCGGGTCGCCACGGATCGAAGCCATCGGCATCGGCGCTCTCGGCCCCTGTCCGGTGATGTTGGGTTCCAGGCTCGAGCCGCTCAACGGCGTCCCGCTGTTCTCGTTGGAAGGCGGAGCTGAAACGGAGCGCCAGGCGTTGCTGGCCGGCACCACCATTCCCGCCCATCGCCTGGGGCCCGACCACGTCATCCCCCGTCTCCGGCTCTGGCAGCGCGAGCGCGCCGACCAGTTCGGCCGGGCGACCACCGTCGTCGATGCGACCGGCTATCTCGTCGCCTGGCTGACCGGTCGCGTCGTGATGGACCCGGCAACGCTTGTCGATCACCGCTGTGTGGGGCTCGAGCAGCCGCTACCGCTGCCAGAGATCCTCGCCGCCGACGCCATCGCGGGAGGTCTCCGGGCCGGATCTGCGCAGCTGCTGGGGCTGCCTGAGGGAACGCCGGTTGCGGTCGGGACCTACGACAGCTTTGCCGATCTCGCCGGCGCTGGCGTCGTCGCTCCCGGTGACGCCGGCATCCTCCTCGGGTCGACCGTCGTGCTGGGCGCTGTCGTGTCCGGGGTCGCCGACGAGGCTCGGATCGCAGGCGCCGGATTGCGCGTCTCTCCCCATGTCGGCGACGGCGCGCTCGTTGGTGGGTGGACCTCGACCGGGGGGAGCCTGCTCGACTGGTCGGCCAAGACCATGCCACCCGATCGCGACGGCACCGCGCCGCAACGCTTGCCCGGCAGCACCGGGTTGATCGCGCTGCCCTATTTTGCCGGTGAGCGGGCGCCGATCTGGGATGCCGGGGCGACGGGCGCGATCCTCGGACTGACGCTTTCGACGACAGCCAGTGACCTGCATCAGGCGCTCACCGAGGCGGTCGCACTCTCGGTCCTCGATCTTGCCGATCGGCTGGAGCCGCTGGCCGGCAACCGGCAATCCTTTCGAGCCTCGGGCGGGGGATTGCGCAACGCCGCATGGGCGCAAGCCACAGCCGACGCCTTGGGTTGCCGCCTCGAAACCGTCGAGCACGCCGGCGAGGCGATTGGTCCTGCAACGCTCGCACTTCGTTGCATCGGAATCTTCGGCAAGCCGCGGATCGCGGCGGAGCTGCGACCCGATCCTCGCCACCACGCGCGCTATCGCGAGCTGCTTGCGATCTACCGCCGGCTCTTTCCGGCATTGAAGGACTGCATGCACGATATCAGGCGGCTGACAGCAGAAAAGAAGGAGCTGGCATGATAAGCGGCGAAATGCGCGTGGCGCGGCTTCACGGCATCCGGGATCTGCGCGTGGAGCGCATTGCGATCCCCCTACCCGGAGACGGCGATCTGCTGGTCGTGGTGGAAGCCTGCGGCGTCTGCGCGACCGACTCCCGCAAGTACGAGATCGGCGTGAACGATGGCGAGTATCCCTTCAATCCTGGACACGAATGGCTTGGACGGGTCGCAGCGGTCGGGCGCGCCGTCGCCGGCTGGAAGGAAGGCGACCGCGTCTACGGCGACGTCTATGGCGGCTACGCCGACTATTGCCTGATCCCGGCCACGGCCATCGCGTGGTCGCGCGGCCCGTTGCGGCTGCCGGCCGAGCTGCCACCCGAGCGCGCGATCTTCGTGGAGCCGCTCGCCGATTGCCTGCATGCCGTGCACGATCAGGCCCGGCTCCACGCTGGCGACAAGCTGGTCGTCATCGCCTGCGGCGTCATGGGCCTCAAGATCGTCGCCGAGGCTCAGCGCTCCGGCGTCGAGGTGCTTGTCGTCGAGCCGATCGAGTCGAGGCGCCAGCTGGCGAGCGAGTTCGGCGCAACGAGGACCGTCCCGCCGGAAGGCTGGGTCGAGGAGGTGAAGGCCTGGTCGGGTGGACTCGGCGTCGATGCGATCATCCTGACGATCGGCGATCCCGAGCTCGTCGATCCTTGCATCCAACTCTGCGCACCCGGTGGCCGGGTCGTTCTGTTCGCGGGCTTCGGCAATCGCGGCAAGGCGACGATCGACGTCAACCGCCTGCACTACAAGGAGATCGTGCTCGTCGGCAGCGAGTGGATCGGCACGCCGCCCAACCAGGTCCGCAAGCGCTATGACGAGGCACTCGACCGTCTCGTCGAGTCCCGCGTGCCCTATGAGAAGCTGGTGACGTCGCGCTGCTCGTTCGACGATCTGGAGGATGCGATCGTGCGCCGACAGCAATTCACCGGCCTGAAAACGCTGTTTCTGACAGGAAATGCCCGATGAGAACCCCAGCCTTCTTCGCCAAGGACGGCCGCGCCGTCGTGGTGGCGATCGACCATCCGCTCTATTCCTGGCCGTGCAGTGGCCTCGAGGATCGCGGTCGCTTGATCGAGACCGTCGTCGGCGCGGGCGCCGACGCTGTGATCGCCAGCTACGGCACCATTCGCGACGAACGGTCGGCGTTCGGCAAGGCGGCTGCCATCCTCAAGCTCGACTTGACGACGGTCACGCTCGGGACCTCCTACGACATCACCGATCATGTACCGGCCTGGACGGTCGAGGATGCGGCTCGCCTCGGCGCCAAGGCGGTGATGACCTATGTGCAGCTCGGTGCGCCATTCGAGTTGGAGGCGCTGCGCGCCGCGGCCCGCAATGCGACCGATTGCGACGAGGCCGGCCTCGACTATGTGTGCGAGATCATGCCGGTCGAGAGCAAGCGCTACCCGGATGCCTATGCCGCCGATGCCATCATCGCTGCCTGCCGCACCGGCGCCGAGCTTGGCGCCCATGTCGTCAAGACGACGATCCCGACGCCGCCGCGCGCGATCGGGGAAGCGGTCCGCTTCGGGACGCCGATCATCCTGGCCGGCGGGAACTTCGCCAGCGACAAGGAAGCCTACTACGCAGGCCTCGCCGAGACGATTGCGGCAGGGGCAAAGGGCGTTGCCGTAGGCCGCAATGTCTGGGGCTCGCCCGACCCGGCAGCGGTTGTGCGCCGCCTCGTCGAGCTTGTGCACGGGCGATGAGCATGGCGAGCAAGCCTCAGGTCCCCGAGCGGGAGCATGCCGGCCGGGTCGCCATCGTGACCGGAGCGTCGAGCGGCATCGGCCGGGCGACCGCCATCAAGCTCGCGGCAGCCGGAGCGACAGTCCTCGGCGTCGCCCGCACCCTGGCAAAGCTCAGCCAGCTGGCGGATGAGCACCCAGGCATCGTTGCGTTCGCTGCCTCGATCGATACGCCGGACGCCTGCGCCGATGTCGTTGCCGCCGCCCGTCACCTTGGTCCACCGACCATCCTCGTCAACAGCGCCGGTCTCGGTGGCTATCTCGACCAGCCGATATTCGAGCAGACGTCAGCGGCCTGGCACGCCACGATGGCCGTCAATCTGCACGCCCCGTTCGAGCTGTCTCGCCTCGTCGCTCGCCACATCCGGGATCAGGGATTCGGCCGCATCGTCATGATCTCCTCGACCGCCGGTGAGGTGGGTGCGCCATCCATGAGCCCCTACTGCGCCTCCAAGCATGCCGTGATCGGGCTGATGCGCTCGATCGCCCATGACATCGCCCCGTGTGGCGGCACCTGCAATGCGGTGCTGCCGGGCTGGGTCAAGTCGGCCATGGCACAGCTGGATGTGGAGCAGGAGGCAGCGCGGCGCGGCACGACCGCCGATTTGGTCTGGCAGGAGATCGCCGACAAAAACCCAGGCAAGCGGATCCTGACGCCGGAGGAGATTGCCGACGTCGTCGTGTTTCTGACGGGCAACGCGTCACGGGGCATCAATGGCGAGGCGATGACGGTGTCGATCGGGAGCATCTGGTAGTGCAATGAACGCGATCCCGTCACAGATCGGCAGGTCGAGCGGGGGTGCACAGCCCCCGGTTGCGGTCGAATGCCGCGACGTCTGGAAAATCTTCGGCCCTGCTCCCCAGGCCGCCCTCGCTGCGATCCGCAAGGACAAGCTCGGGAAGGCCGAGGTGCTCGTGCGGCACAACGCCGTGGTCGGTGTCGCTGGGGCGACGTTTGCGGTCCGACGCGGCGAGATCTTCTGCATCATGGGGCTCTCGGGGTCCGGCAAATCGACACTGGTGCGCCACATCAACGGGTTGATCGAGCCCACCGCCGGGGAGATCCTGATCGAGGGCGAGGACATCGGTCGCAAATCGGCGGGGGAGTTGCGGCAGCTTCGTGCCCAGAGGATCGGCATGGTGTTCCAGAGCTTTGCGCTGCTGCCGCATCGCAGCGTGCTCGACAATGCCGCTTTCGGCCTCGAGCTGCGCGGGCTCGCACGCGCCGACCGTGAGCGCCGCGCGATGCGCGTGCTGGAGCAGGTCAAGCTCGCCGAATGGGCGGACCGCTTTCCGGACGAGTTATCGGGTGGCATGCAGCAGCGTGTCGGGTTGGCTCGCGCCCTGGCGGGCGATCCGGAGATATTGCTGATGGACGAGCCGTTCGGCGCGCTCGATCCGTTGATCCGCCGCCAGCTGCAGGACCAATTCCTCGAGCTCTCGCGCGGTTTGTCAAAGACGACGATCTTCATTACCCATGACCTCGACGAGGCCATCCGGCTCGGCAGCCGCATCGCCATCATGCGTGACGGCGAGATCGTGCAGACCGGAACGCCGAGCGAGATCGTGCGAAAGCCCGCGGACGCCTATGTGGCGGACTTCGTGAGCGGGCTGTCGCGACTGAAGCTGCTGCGTGCGGGCGACATCATGCGAGCACTCCCGGCTGCCGCGACGAACGGCATCGCGGTGGACTGGCCGCGCGCTGGCATCGACAGCGACCTCGATCGGCTGGTCGATCTGGCCGCCGAGAGCGAGCATCCGATCGTCGTCGTGTCGCTCGAGGGGACGCCGGTGGGCCTAGTCGACAAGCGTGCGCTGCTGCGGGGCATCCAGGGGAGAGCTCCCGATGGCTGAGCACACGCTCGCAAGCACCAGCTCGCAGCGCTGGCTCGATCCGGCTGCGGCCCTGATCGGTCCCATTGCGGCGGGCGCGCACGAGCTTTGGGCGCTGATGGCTGCGACGGCCTTCCTCGAGCTGACGGGACTTGTGCTGATGGGTCAGGCATTCTGGCCGCAACTCGAGGGAGCCGATCCACGCGGCTCGTGGTTGGGCGGGCTCCTGCTGATCGTCCTCTCCCGACTCGGGCTCGGCCTGCTGCTGCCGCCGCTTCGCCATTCGGCGGCACGACGGCGGGGGCTGCGGGCGTCGGCTGCGGCCGACGGCTCGGTCCGCTCGCGTGCGGCGGGTGCTGCTCTGCTGCTGGGTTTCGTCTACGCCCTCTCGCTCATGCGCTTCGTCTTGCCCGAGCCGCCCGCGCTGCTGATGAGGTTCCCGACCGACCCCGGCATCGCGAACGCCGTCGCGAGCTGGATCGATTTGGCCGTCGGTGGCCTCGTCGATCATGGCCGCGGTTTCTTCAACGCCATCACTGTCGGGCTGCGCAGCGCGTTGAACTTCGTCGAGACCGTGTTCGTTCGCACACCCTGGCCAGCAACGGCCGTCGTGGTGCTGCTGACCGCCTGGCGCCTCGCCGGCCTCAGGACGACCATCTTCGCGGCTGCCTCACTCGCCTACATGGGCCTGCTCGGCCTGTGGGAGCCGAGTCTCGCCACGCTGGCGCTTGTCGCCGTCTCCGTGCTGATCTGCGTCGGGATCGGCATTCCGGCCGGTATCGCAACCGCCAAGAGCCCGAGATTGCGTCGACTGCTCGAGCCCGTCCTCGACGTCATGCAAACGCTGCCGACCTTCGTCTATCTGATTCCGGCAGTCGCACTGTTCTCGATCGGCAAGCCGCCGGGCGTGATCGCAACCGTCATCTTCGCGCTGCCCTCGATGATCCGCCTGACCGATCTCGGCATCCGCCAAGTGCCGGGCAATGTCCGCGAAGCCGCCAACGCGTTCGGTGCCACGCCCTGGCAGCTGCTGTGGAAGGTCGAGCTGCCGCTCGCCATGCATTCGATCCGGCTCGGCGTCAATCAAACCATCATGATGAGCCTGTCGATGGTTGTCGTCGCCGCCCTGATCGGGGCGGGCGGGCTCGGCGAGGGCGTGATGAAGGCGCTGCAGTTCCTGAAGACGGGGCAAGGGTTCATCGTCGGTTTCGCGATCGTCTTGTGTGCCATGGTGCTCGATCGCCTGGTGCGCGGCCGGGAAGGCGGTGGCGATCGCAAGTGAGCTTGGTCGCCCGCGGGAGCCAACTCGCGGAATGACCAGGATGGATGGAAGCGTTGACAAGGAGAAGCGCATGCTCAGCAATCTGAAATATGCCGGTCTCGTCGCGGCCACGCTCATGGCCTTCGGCGGAATTGCCGAGGCCAAAACCAAGGTCGTCATCGGCACGCTCGAATGGCCCGGCTCGACAGCGATCGAGACCGTGCTATCGGAAGTGATGACCCGCTATCTCGACGCCGAGGTCGAGACCATCAGCGCCGCCCAGGAGGCCCTCTACGAGACGCTCGACAAGGGCGATGGCGCCGCCGATATCGTCGCCGACATGTGGACCGACCATCTCGGCGCTCAGATGAAGAACTACGTGCTGCCGGGCGGCAAGCAGTCGATCATTCTCAATCAGACGCCCTATCTCGGCACCGAGGGCATCTTCGTTCCCTCCTATGTGGCGGACGAGATGGGGGTCGAGACTGTCGCGGATCTGGCCAAGCCCGAGCTGGCCAAGCTGTTCGATTCCGACGGCAATGGGAAGGGCGAGATCTGGGCGGGCGAGGTCGGCTGGGAATCGACCAACCACACCCAGGTGCGGGCCAAATCCTACGGCTTCGAGAAGACGATGGAATCGACGACCGTCGCAACCGCCGCTTTCCTCACGCAGCTGAAGGACGCCATCGCTCAGAAAAAAGCCGTCGCCTTCTACTACTGGACGCCCGAGTGGATCCACGCTGCCTACAAGCTGACGAAGCTGGGCGAGTCCGAGTTCAACGGCTACACCACGGAGAGCGCCAAGGGCACCGAGCGCTACAACGAGAAGGGCTGCTACACCTTCTATCAGCCCTCCGAGCGCAACGACTGGCTGGAAGCCAGCACCATCACGTGCGGCCAGCCACCGACCCGGGTCCACATCGCCTTCTCCAAGGCGCTGAATGACCGGGCTCCCAAGATCGGCCAGTTCCTGCGGCAGGTGACGCTCAACGCCGCCGACGTGAACGCCTGGATCCTCGCCATGGAGGTCGACAAGAAGGACGTGAAGGACGTCGCCAAGGCCTGGGTCGACGCCAACAAGGCCAAGATCGAGGGCGAGTGGCTGAAAGGCGTGAACTGAGAGGGGCGGCAGTCGGCCGATCGGCAGCCGGGCAGAGGTAGGCCAAGCTGCTTTTTTTCCGACTGCCGACTGCCTACTGCCGAGTCGACCATGATCTTTGGCGAATACATCGAGCGCGATCCCGCAATCCCCATCCAGCTCTTCCGCCACCATGGCCGGCAGGACTGGGTTGGGGACGGCGATGTCATGGTCGCAAACCTCGGCCGCACCATGCGCCTCTCCGGCGAGCCTCACTACATGGTGTGGTGGCGGATCAAAGGGGTGGATCGGATCGACGAGTGGGAAGCTCATTTCCGCTCGCCCGAGGGCCGGCTCTACCAGGCCGAGACGCCCGTGACCCACGCGGTCCGCTTCGCCCGCAATGGCCTCTATGACGAGGTCATCGGCGTGGACGCTCTACCCTCTGGCCTGCATCTCATCGAGTTCTTCGACGCCGACGGGATCGCCGCCGGCGAGCTGCGGCGCCTCTGCGAGGCCCGGGCGAAAGCGGCGCCGGCTGGACGGCTCGTCGCGGTCCTCAAGCGCATCGGCAAGCTTGCGCCCGATCCCGGCAGCATGGCGGTGTGGACGTTCGCGAGCTACCTGGCGGCCGAGCCGTTCCTGCGCTCTGCCCCCGACACTCCCGGCTTGCCGATCGTGTCGGCCGGCCTCTATCGCAACTTCGGCGAGGAGATCGCGTGATGGCGCCCGTCGCGCCGACGCCAGCACCGCCCAGTCAAGGACCAACGAGATGGCCTACAAGACCTCGCCGCGCCCGACCTTCGACAAGCCCACGCACGTCCCCTATGCCGGCGTCACGCGCTATCTCTGGGGCGACGAGGCCTCGGGCAAGGTCGATGATTGGATCTACGTTTCCTCCAGCCGGATCCACGAGCTGGTGTTCGGCCTTGCGCCCGGTGGCGCCTTCCGCCATTCGCCCGAGTACCGGACGGTGTTCGGCGCCGACGAGGTGCTCTACGTGCTGGAGGGCACCTACATCTCCGCCAATCCCGAGACCGGCGAAGTGCACGTGGCTGAGACCGGTGACGCGATCTTTTTCCGCAAGGACACCTGGCATCATGGCTTCAACGGCGGAACCGGTCCGGTGCGCGTGCTGGAGTTCTTTGCGCCGCCCCCCTCGACCGGGGCATCGGGTGCCTATGCGCGCACCAGGCCCTACCTCGAAGCGCCACGCTACGCGCGCGATGATTGGAGCGGGCGGCTCCCGATGGAGCGGGCGGCGCTGCGCGTGACCGACACGATGACGTTGTTGCGTCCCCATGACGTGGTCTGGCGCCTCGAGGGGGTCCGGCAACAGTCCCTCGTCGGGCTCTATTGCGCAACCGAGCACCTGACGGTCGGGCGACTGCGGCTGCTCCCCGGGCAGGTCAGCGACGTGGAGGTCCATGGGGGTGACGAAGGGCTCTACCTGCTCTCCGGCAACCTCAACATCCTCGTGCCCGAGGCACAGGGCCAGTCCTGGTTCGAGCTGCACCCGAAGGACGGCTTCTATGTACCAGCCGGCGCGCCCCATCAGTATCACAATGTCGGCGCCGGTCCGGCCGAAGCCCTGTTCGGCGTCGCGCCCAAGTACCTGCCGTGAGCGAGTCGATCGTCCTTGCGATCGACGTCGGCGGCACCAAGACCGCGCTCGCCCGTGTTGCGATCCCCAGTGGCAGTATCCGCGAGCGAATGGACCTGGCGACGCCCTCGGGTGAGGCTGCAGGGCCTCCCTTTCTGGAGGCGGTCGAGGCGGGGGCTCGCAAGCTGCAGGCGGACGCCGGGCTGCCAGCCGTTGCTGCAGTGGGCCTTGGGATCTGCGAGCTGGTTGCTCCAGGCGGGGCGATCGAAAGTGGCCATCGCGTGCGCTGGCGCGGACTGCCGGTGCGCGAGCGGCTGTCGCAACTGGCACCGGCCGTGATCGAGGCCGATGTGCGCGCCGCCGCGATCGCCGAGGCTCGGCTCGGCGCCGGCCGCGCGTTCCGGCAGTTCCTCTATCTCAACGTCGGCACCGGGATCAGCACGGCCTGGGTGGTCGATGGCCGGGCGCATGCCGGCGCGCGCGGCCACGCCCTGGTTCTTGCATCGAGCCGCTCAGCAGCGCGTTGCCCCGCATGCGGCGCCACGCATGACAGTGTGCTCGAGGACCTGGCGGGCGGCGCGGGAATTGCCGAGCGCCTGGCCACCCTGTCGGGCCGATCGGTTGCCGGCGGCCGGGACGTGATTGCAGCGGCCAGCGCGGGCGACCCGCACGCTTTGGCGGTGGTCGACGAGGCGGCGGCGGCCCTGGGCAGTGCGCTCGCGCTCGTGCTGGGCGTTCTCGACCCGCAAGCGCTCGTCATCGGCGGCGGCCTCGGCTCGGCCTCCGGACCCTATTGGGACGCGTTGCTCGCCCAGACCCGGTCGCGCATCTGGAGCCCCGCAACCCGCCGGCTCCCCATCGTCAGGGGCACGCTGGGATCGGACGCCGGATTGCTCGGTGCCGCACTGGTGGCGCAGCCGGCCGCACTCGCAGCGCGCGTCAATCCGGTCAACCGTGGAAGTTGAGCATGAAGTCTGGTTGCGGGGGTAGGATTTGAACCAGCATTTGCGTACCATAATTCGAACAGGTGCGCGCGCCATGCCAACAGTCAACCTCGCCCACACTTTCATCGAGGGCAGCAGGTGCGAGCCAGGCCGCAAGCTCTTGGAGTCGAAGGATTTGCCAGACCGATGACAGCTGCCCGGCCCATCGAAGAGCCGGTGCTTGCAGTCCCCAGGCGTCGTCATAGTATGGGCAGCTCGGGAAGGCGAGGCTGCAGCCACGAGGCGCTCGCACTCGACCCGCCTCGGCGCGTTCGCAGCAGACTGCGGCAGGACTGCGGGCCGCCTCATCCAGGCGATCGAAGGCGATGTCGTTCAGCGCCATCGGGCACGCCTGCAGCGCCAGCTGCCTCGCCGCGGCAAGCCTGATGCCGCCTGCCGCGCCTGGCAGGATTGCGACCGCTGCCTTGCTGGCCTGCCTTGTGTGCCCGGCTCAGAACCGGTCGATCCGGTAGGGCGTCAGGTCGATCGACGTCGCTCTGCCAGCCGCCATCTCGGCGACCAGCTTGCCCGTCACCGACCCGCCGATCAGACCCTGATGACCGTGGCCAAAGGCATAGAAGACGTTGCGATGCCGCAGCGAGCGGTCGATGACCGGGATCGAATCCGGCAAGCCCGGCCGGTGCCCCATCCAGCGCGACACGCTCTCGCCCGCGAGGCCGGGAAACATCTCGCGGCCTTGGCGCAACAGCAGATCGGCGCGGCGCATGTTCGCCGGCGCACCGAGGCCTGCGAGCTCGACCGTGCCCGCAAACCGCAGACCCATCTCCATCGGCGTTGCGACAAATTTCCGCTCCGCCCAGATGGTTTGCATCCTGAGGCCGATTTCGGCATCGGCACCCAGCACCATCGCGTGGTACCCGCGCTCGCTCTCGAGCGGCACGGGATTGCCGAGCTTGCGCGCCAGCGGGCCCGACCAGGCTCCCGCCGCGACCACGACGCGCTCGACCTCGATCCGGCCAGCATCGGTCAACAGAGCCTTCACGCCGCCTGAGCCGAGCTCGAAATCCTGCACCCGTGCCCTGCGGATCGAGCCCCCATTGCCAACGACATGGGCCGCAAGCCCCTCGACCAGCCGGCCGGGATTGCGGCACTGACCCTGCTCGGGCAGGTACACCGCTCGCTTGAATTGGCGCGACAGCGCCGGTGCGAGCTGGCGCAGCTCGTCCTCGTCGAGGATCTCGACCCTCACCCCATGGCGTCGACGCAGATCGAGGCCGTAGCTGTCGCGATCGACGCCCTCCGGGCTCGCGTAGGCGAAGAGCTGCCCGTGCCTCTCGACGAGATCCTCGAGCCCTGCCGCCTTCAGCAGCGGCTCGTAGCACTCGAAGGTGAGGCGATGGAGCGCGCGCATGGCCGCGGCGATCGCCTCCACCCGATCGCGCCGGCTGGTCCGCAGGAAGCGCACGATCCAAGGCAGCGCCTGCGGGAGATAGGCAAGCCGGATATGGAGCGGACCTTCCGGATCGCTCAGCCAGCCGGGCACCTTGCGCAGGATGCCAGGCATGGCGTTGGGGACGCACGAGCCGGGGCAGATGCCTCCCGCATTACCGAAGGAGCACTGGGTGCCGGGCGGCTCGGGGTCGATGATCTCGACCTCGAAGCCCTCGCGCTGGAGGTAGGCCGCGCAGCAGACGCCGACGATGCCGGCACCTATTACGGTCGCGCGTGCCCTTGCCTTCCTCGCTGCGGCCATGTCAGGGCACGCCTTCCTCGGGCGTGCCGGCACGCAGCGCCTTCACGCCGCGCGCCGTCACATATTGCAGCAACCGAAAATCGCTCAAGTAGGTGATGAGCTTGTAGCCTGCCTCCATCATGCGCTTGCCATAGGCGACCGAGCCGACATGGATGCCCGGCACCACGCCATGCTCGTGGGACGCCTTGGCGATCGCCTCGATCGCCTTCAGCACCTCGGGAAACATCGGATCGAAGCCCGCGCTCTCGCCCATGCTGACGGAGAGGTCGGAGGGGCCGACATAGATCGAATCGAGGCTGGGCGTCGACAGGATCTGGTCGAGGTTGGCGACCGCCTGGCGCGTCTCGATCATGGCCATGGTGAGGACCGTCGTATTGGCGTGCTTCCAGTAATCGGGGCCCGCATAGAGGGAGGCCCTGAGCGGCCCGACGCTGCGATAGCCCAGCGGCGCGTAGCGACACGCCCCGACGAAACGCTCGCACTCCTCGCGGCTGTTCACCATCGGGCAGATGATGCCGTAGGCGCCCGCGTCCAGCATCTTGCCGATGATGCCCGGATCGTTCCACGGCACGCGCGCGAGCGGCACTGTCTCGGTGGTCGAGATCGCCTGCAGCATCGGCAGCGCCGCCTGGTAGTCGATGGCGCCGTGCTGGAGGTCGATGCAGATGGCATCGAAGCCCTGTTGGGCCATCAGCTCGGCCGAGATCGAGGACGGCATGGCGAGCCAGCCATTGATGACCGTGCCGCCGCTCTTCCAGATGTTGCGGATCCTGTTCTCGCGCATGCGTTGGCTCCTCCGACTATGATTGCTCGCGCATCAGCGCCGCCGCTCGTTCGGCGAGCGCGATGGTCGAGATGTTGGTGTTGGCGCTCGGGATCGTCGGCATCGCAGATGCGTCGATCACCGACAACCCCTCGATACCACGAACACGACAGCGCCGGTCGAGCACGGCGAGCCGGTCGCCATCGGGGCCCATCCGGCACGATCCCGACACGTGCCAGCCCGAATAGACCGACGATTTGACCCAGTGCGCAATCGCGTCGTCGTCACGATAGAGCGCATGCAGGCGATCGGGCGAGCCGAAGCGCTGGCGGTAGAGCCAGTCACGCGTGAGCGGGCTGATGCCAAAGAGCGTCGCAGCCATTGCCGTCTTCAGCCAATTGCGCGTGCTCCTGACCGAGATTGCCCGCACGGCATCGGAATAGCCCGCCAGGAACCACATGGTGGTCGCGGCCTGCACCTGGGGAGACTCCATCAACCGGTAGACGAGCTTCCAGGCCTCGACCAGGCGGGCGAGATCGCGCCCATCCGAGACCATGTTCAGGTCGACCACGGGCTCGGCTGCGGGCGAAGCGGATGCGAGCCGCACGGTGCCACGCGAATAGGACTTGTTCACGCACACGACCAGCGAGCCCATACGCCGGCCGAGCGGGTGCCACCCGGCGCGGTTGACGGGCATCATGAACATATCGGCCTGGGTGCAGCCGGGATGGTGCGAGGAGAACCGCAGCGCATAGAAGATGTGGCGGCGCTGCTGGCGTGGCAGGCGTGCGGCCGGTCGCAGATGCGTGCCGACGCTCAGATGGGGATGGTCCATCAGGTTCTCGCCGACGCCAGGCAGATCGAGCACGACGGGAATGCCGTGCTCCTTCAGGTGTGCGGCCGGACCGATGCCCGCCCGCATCAGCAAGGGCGGGGAATGCAGCGCACCTGCCGAGACGATGACCCGCCCGGCGCGATGGATCTCCACGTGCCCGCTGCGCTCGACCTCGACACCCACGACCCGACGACCCTCCAGCACGAGCCGCTTGACCAAGGCTTCGGGCAGTATCGTGAGGCTCGATCGGCCCCTGACCTCGCGGGTGAGATAGCCAACCGCGGTCGAGACGCGCCGGTCGCCCTCGTTGGTGATCGGCAGTGGGAAAAGACCATCCTCGCTCCCCCCGTTCAGATCCTCGCCGTAGCGGTAGCCCTCCTGCTCGATCGCCCGGCGCATCGCCTGGCTGAACGGCGCCCAATCCCTCGGGAACACGCGTCGCAGCGGCAGCGGGCCTTCACGGCCGTGCACGGGCCGGTCGCCGAAATCCAGGTCGCGCTCGAGCTTGCGCAAGGCTGGCAGCATATCTTGCCAGCCCCAGCCGGGGAGCCCCATCGCCTCCCATTCGTCGTAGTCGGCGGGAAAACCGCGCACCGCGAGCTGCCCATTGATCGATGAGCCGCCGCCCATCACCTTGGCCTGCTCGAGCTTGGAGGCTTTGGCGGGACTCTCATTGTTGCGAGGCGAGCGCGAATGGACCCGCAGCTCGCTCCAATGATAGCGCGGATCGAAATAGGAAAGCCCCGGATAGCTGTCGGCGATCACCTCGGGGACGTTGTTGGGAGGCGTGTCCGGGCCGGCCTCGATCAGCAGGACACGCTCCGCCGAACGCTCGCTCAGGCGTGCTGCGAGCACGCAACCTGCCGAGCCCCCTCCCACGATGATCGTATCGGCGTGCATGTTGGAACGAGGTTCTAGCTGGCGCAATCGGTCAAGTCAGGAGCAGCACTTGCATGGCTGCTCCCGGTCCGCGGGGACAGCTGCCGCCTTGCGATGTGGATACACGTATCATAGGCTTTCCGACTGTGCGATCGCCTCGGCGGTCTGCCAAGCAACCGGGAGGACCAGCATGGTTCACAAGTTTCGCCCAGCAGTGCCGGGGCTCAGCCGGCGTGAGATCATTCAGCTCGGCGCCGCGGGTGCCGCAACGCTGTCGGTCAGCGCCCTCGGCTTTCCAGCGCTCGCCGAGTCCAAGCCCGACAAGCTCGTCATCGCTTCGGGTGGCGGCAAGCTCGATGAAGCCTACAAGAAGGCGTTCTGGGACACCTTCACCGCCAAGACCGGCATCCCGATCATCACGACCGAGTATGCCGGCCTCGCCAAGATCCAGTCGATGGTGGAAGCCAACAATGTCGACATCGATGTGCTCAACATCGATGCGGCCGAGGCGCCTGTCGCGGGCAAGAAAGGTTGGCTCGAGAAGATCGACTGGTCGCTGACGGATCGCGCAAAGGTGCTGCCGGTAGCCGCGCGTGACGACCACGTCTACGCCGAGGTCGCCGCCAAGGTGCTCGCCTGGCACACCGACACATTCTCGGGCGACAAAGCCCCCCAGGGCTGGGCCGACATGTGGAATCTCGAGAAATTCCCCGGCAAGCGCAGCCTCTGGAAGCAGGCGTTCCAGACCATGGACATCGCCGCCATGGGCGATGGCGTCGCCAAGGACAAGCTCTATCCCCTCGATGGCGACCGGGCACTCGCCGCCCTCGACAAGATCCGCAAGAATCTCGTCTGGTGGGAATCGGGCGCGCAGGGCGCTCAGATGCTGATCGACGGGGAATCCGATGTCGGCTCGATCTGGTCGGGTCGCGTCTATCAACCCAAGATCGAAGGGGCAGGGGTCGACTACACCTTCAACGACGCGCTGTTCGTTGCCGGCGCCTGGGCCATCGTCAAGGGCGGCAAGAACACGAAGTGGGGGCAGGAGTTCATTGCCCACACGCTGATACCCGAGAATCAAGCCGTCTACTCGCAGACGATCTCCTACGGCCCGGTGGTGCCCGATGCCCTGAAGCTGCTGTCGCCCGAGCGCCTCGCGGTGCTGCCGAGCTCAGAGGAAAACTTCAAGAAAGGGATCTTCCAGGACTTCGATTTCTGGGCCGACAAGGGTGAAGGCCTGATCAAGCAGTACAACGACTGGCTGACGAAGGGCTGAGTGGAAGGCCTGCGGCAACCGACGCGAACCGACCAGACGAGCGCGGCAATCGTCCCGGCCAAGGCCTGGACGCCGCGGCATGGCTACACTGCCATGCTGCTGTTGCCGTGCCTCGTCCTTGCGGTTTTTTTCGTGTGGCCGATGACGCTCGTCGTGCTGAGGAGCTTCACCGACCCCACCCTCAATATCGACAACTATGTCGAGATCTTCTCGCGGCCGGCTTATCTCCGCGTGCTTCGCAACACGCTGGAGGTGGCGGCGACCGTCACCGCTCTCTGCCTCCTGATCGGCTATCCGGTCGCGGCCGTGATCGCGGGTTTTCGTGGCGGATTGCTCAATCTCTGCTTTGCCCTCATCCTCATTCCGTTCTGGACCTCGACGGTCATCCGCACCTATGCCTGGATGGTGCTGTTCCAGCGCAAAGGTGTATTGAACGGCTTCCTGCAGCAGCTCGGGCTCGTCGATAAGCCGCTCGAGCTGATGCACAATTTCATCGGCGTCCAGATCGGCATGGTGCACGTGTTGCTGCCGTTCATGATCCTGCCGCTGCTGTCGTCATTGCGCAGCATCGATCCGGTCTACATGCGGGCGGCGGGGCTGCTCGGCGCCAATCCAATCCGCGCCTTCCTCCACGTCTATCTGCCGCTGTCGATGCCCGGGATCAGTGCCGGCGTGATGCTCGTCTTCATCACGGCACTCGGCTTCTTCATCACGCCAGCCCTGCTCGGCAGCGAGCGGCAGATGATGATCGCCATGCTGATCGAGCAACAGGTATCGGTGACGGTCAACTGGCCGCTGGCGTCGGCGCTGTCGACCATGCTGCTGGGCGTGACGGTCAGCCTCTACCTGCTCTATGAGCGGGTGCAGCGACACACTGGCGGGGGAGGCCTCGCATGAGCACGCAGGGTTGGGATGTCTCGATGCGCGTGATCCGCCTGGGGCTCCTCGCCTTCACGGCGCTGATACTGCTCTATCTCGTGATGCCGACATTCATCATCGTGCCGATGTCGTTCTCGAGCCGTTCCTACTTGAGCTTTCCCCCACCAGGCTGGTCGCTGCAGTGGTACGAGCAGATGCTGGCGCGCCCCGACTACCCGGCGGCGTTCCTCAATAGCTTGAAGGTCGGGATTCCGGTCGCCATCCTGGCTTCGGTGCTGGGCACGCTCGCGGCCATCGGCCTGGTGCGAGGCGAGGTGCCGGGTCGACGCTCGCTGGTCTCGCTCATTCTCGCGCCGCTGATGCTGCCGCAGATCATTCTCGCCATCGGCATGTACCCGATCATGGCCAAGCTCGGCATCATCGGCTCGACGGCGGGTGTCATCATCGCCCACACCGTCATCTGCATTTCGCTCGTCTACATCACGGTCTCCGCGGCACTGCGGTCCTATCCGCCCACCTATGAGATCGCGGCCATGACACTCGGCGCCAACTGGTGGCAAACGTTCTGGCATGTGACGTTCCCGATGATCCGGCTCGGCATTGGCGTCGGTGCGATCCTGGCCTTTGCCTTCTCGTTCGACGAGCTGATCCTCGCGCTCTTCCTCGCCGGTCCCGAGAGCCGCACGCTGCCACGATTGCTCTGGCAGGACCTGCGCCAGTACGTGACGCCGATCATCGCGGCGGCGACGACACTTGTGCTGCTCGTCTCCTTCGTGCTGCTCGGTCTCATCGGCCTGATGCAGCGGACCCGCACCAAGGCGGAGGTGGCGCGATGACGGGCAGCCCAATGCCGGAGCCACCTCTGGGGAAAGGGCCTAGCAAGGGCGCGACCGTCAGCTATCAGGCCGTTGCCAAAACCTACGGCCCCGTGCAGGCGCTGCATCCCACGACCTTCGAGATCGCATCGGGTGAGCTCGTCTCGATCATCGGCCCGAGCGGCTCGGGCAAGACAACGCTGCTCGGCGTGACGGCGGGCTATATCGCGCCCACTTCGGGTCGAATTCTCGTCGATGGCCGCGATATCGTCTCGATCGCGCCATTCCGGCGCAACCTCGGCATGGTGTTCCAGAACTACTCTCTGTTTCCCCACATGACGGTGGCTGAGAACATCGCCTTTCCGCTCCGGATGCGGTCGGTAGCGAGCACCGAGCAGAGGGAGCGGGTCGAGCGCATGCTGTCGATGGTGCGGCTCGAGGACTATGGCAATCGACGCCCGAG